>JBHGBG010000034.1:0-26187 GCA_041946875.1 Bathyarchaeia archaeon | reverse complement strand
TCGCTGTAGCGGAAACAGTTCTGCGCCAACAGCACATGCTTCGTCCGCTGCCCCAGCACGCCGATGAAGACGCCGTAGCTCTTCACGGGCACGTCAATTCCTGCTACGCCGTTGCTCAGGCTCTTGCCGATACTCGCATCGCACCATTCTACAAGGACGAGGTCGCCAGCGGTTAAGTTCTTGATTTGGCTTGGGAGTTCTTTCATTTAAAATCCCTCTCTAAGAGAAACGAACGGCAGGACTGGCTTTTAAACTGTCACGAAATTTAGCAATTGGTGAATTAACCAATTGGCAAATTGCGAAATTTATAAATTTACAATTAGGCAATTTTCAAATTCGGAAAAAGGCTGCAAGAGAATTCTCTGGCTATGTTTCTTGCGAGAGATTCTGCAATGAAAAGGATGACAACATCACTTGATATAGTAAAGGGTTTCGAAGGGCAATACTGGGTCATCTGGATTAAAAGAGACGACAATCAGGAAGTCTTTGTCACTTGAGGTCCCACTTCTAATCATTTGGTCAAGCGCTGCATTCGCTAGCTCTCTTTGCTCATCCTTTGTTTTCGCGAAGCATACTGCAAATTTGCCAAGTACATGAGCCGTTTCAAATGTGCAGCAGATTCCCTGCCGTGTTATAAGAGATGCACTCAATGCTGTGTATATTCGTCTGTCTATTTCGGTCGCTTCACGACGTGAAAGGCTTGAGAGTTCATTGGCAATTAGATCTTGAACGTACTGTGTTCTTTTTTGCTCCAACGAATTGAGGCTTGGGTTATCGAGTGATCTCTCAATAACGTCTATCAAACCCGTGATACGTGGAGGCAAATCCTTCATTTTTTCATGCCGCCTCAACTTCGATTCTGCAAGCATAACCTTGAATGACTCGGAGTTGAGAAATCTCTCGGGATCCTTTGATAGCGATTTAAGGATTTGGTTGTCTTTAATGCTATTTCCGTCTCCTGATGGAGTTCTGATTAACTCAACTCTGCTCTTCAGGAAGTCTCCGAATCTGCCGTCATTTATAGTGAATTTCAATGCAGTTTTTCCCCTTTTAGCTATTTTTGTGCCAATCCAACCTGAAAGTTCCAGAGGATATATTGTCGACACGAACATTACCGCTGGAAAATGAGTATAGACGAAGACAGTGTCACTTTCGTTACTAGCTAACGTTGAATCCGTTGCCCGCAAGATATACCATTGAAAATAGCTAGACAACCATTCGCCTTTTTCTACATAATCTAGAAAGAACATGTGATGCTCGTATTGTCCGCTACTCGGAAATTTCCGCAACAAAAAATTCCGCCAAATTTCTTCTGCTTTGTCAAGATGCTCCTTGATCCACGGTGTGTGGCTAACTTGTTCATTGTAGCCTGTTTTCAATGTTCTCCAACTAAGAGAAACGATGAACCGCATTAGGTTCTCGTCATAAGGCAGAACTCGCTCGCCTTTAGTCACGAAAGGATAGAAAATATTTCTGGCGAAATATGATTCCAACTTCGAGAAAATCTGCTCGCATTCTTCGCATAGCAAAGGTTCTGCCCCTAAATCTTGCTTGCGCTTTTCTGGTTCTGCTGCACCTCTTAAAAATCCAGTTGCTGAAGACGCTTTCAACCATTTTAAGACAAATCTAGGGATTATGTGACTGTTCCTGAGTTCTCTCTGCAGTCCGCATAGGGCACAAATGTCTTTAGACATTTAAGCTAAATATGCAAGGATGGACTATTAAACTGTGACTAACCTAAACTTGATTTCTATTTAAGCAATCGACTTCTCGAATTGCCTTGTGAATTCTGGGTCGAGTCTAAATTGGGCCATGGTGAGTTCGTCGCGCATGCCGTTGATTTCTCTCCACTTCAATTCTTTGTATTTCAGTCTGAGTGATTCAGGAAGGTGTTTTAATATGCCGCTTTTTCTGGTTTGTTCGCCGCGGACATAGCTACCGAAGACGCCTAAGGTTTTCACTTTGTACTTACGTTGGAGCTCGGGTTTGTGGATTTGGAGTGTACGCTTGATCGCTTCGACGTCTTGCATGGTTTAGACTGTGAGACATCTGCCACTTTAAGCTTTTTCACTGGACTAAATTCCTCTATTACTTCCTCGTACGGAACGAATTCGCCACGTTCCACTTCCTTTTCAATTGCTCTGAGTTTCTCGAAAAACTTGAGTTCTTCCAGAGTAGGTTTCCTGTTTCTTCGGCGTTCAGTCTTGCGGTCTGGTGAGATGTCGCCGCTCCACTCGCAGTCACGACAGTAAGTGTCGTACAGTTCCTCCCATTCGTTTTTCGGTTCTAACGGCATGTTGTGTAGATTGGTGGAGCCACAGTTCGGACAGTGCTTCGGCGCATACTTGTCCACTTCGCTATACCTCCTCCAGCGGAACCAGCTCCTCGGGGTGTTCCTTGGCTTCTCTCTCCAACTTCAGCAACTTCTCGTAGAAGCGACGAGTCTTCTGTTTTTCACTGTTCACAGTTCAGAATGTGGAAATTAAGTAACTTAAGCCTTTTCACAAAGCACCCAAGCCGTCAGAAGGCGGTCAAGTCTGTTATTTCCACAGCCGCAATCTTGCCCTTCAAGTCATAGTGGA
Source organism: Bathyarchaeia archaeon (assembly GCA_041946875.1). GTDB lineage: Archaea > Thermoproteota > Bathyarchaeia > Bathyarchaeales > Bathycorpusculaceae > JADGNF01. Next base: position 23,605 of record JBHGBG010000034.1, on the reverse strand, counting down.
CGACGACTTTGCCGTCTGCCGTGGCTTCGCCCTCCGTGCGCTCCGCGTGCCTGAACCGCACATAGAGATCGCAAACATCTTCGCCATAGTCGATAGTTATCACTCGCTTAGGCAGCTTCAAGCCGTACCTCTGCTCAACCTGCTGCAGAACTTTCCTGACGTCGATGTCTAGGAGGTTCTTAGTCTTCTGAATGCCCTGTACCTCCTCGCTCTTCTTCTGGAACTGGTATAGTATGCGGTTCTTATATAGCCTTCACCGTCAACGCTGTAAATCACCACGAGAAAATCCGAGACACACGCCACTCGCTTCAGAACATGCACAGCCCCGGCCGGATCAACATAAGCTCATCTGGATCGGCAACCGCACTCAAAACCAGACTTCTTTCCTTCTCCAACTCAGGATGCCTCAAAACAATGTGCCGCCACCGCTCCTCACTCAACACAACCTCAACGCCATCGAAAGCAACAACCCTCATCGGCAACCCTGAACAACAAGAAACGCCATCAACCTATAAAACTAACCCACAAATCCGCGCGCGCTAATACAGGGCTTAGGCGCGTTCTCAGTTACAGGATCAATCCTCACGCCGAGTTACTTCTCCACAGATCCTGCTTTACTTTCTCATCTAACTCCTCCAAAGCCTTCTCAAACTCCGAGGAAAAATCAACCGGTACCTAGGCACGGCGCTTTGCCCCGTGCTTCTTCACCAAATCCTCATAAGAAACACACTTCCCGCCAAAGCTTCCTCCCTGAGAATCCTAAGCTCCTTCAACTCTTCGGGCTGGGTTCTTCATCCTCCTCAGGAAACAGCTTCTCAGGGTGCTCCCTGGCGTATTCCCTGCGCTTATTCAGCATCTCGCAGAACCTGCGGGTTTTCTCCCGCTCCTCATACAGGGCGATAATGGTTCTTATGGCGTCGCTGCGACTCTTGAACCTGCCTTCGGCGACCCACCCGTCGATGGTGGCAACCATCTCCTCAGGAAGCCTGAGTTGGACTTGAGCCATCAGCCTCACCGTAAACAATACTGTTTACAACACAACTAAGCGTTTCCCCAAAGGGCACAAACCACCGCTTCACCGCGTGCCCTGCAGGCTGCTCCGTGCCGCCCTCACCAGCGCGTTCGCGCAGAGCCTCGTGAAGTCATACAAATCATCCACCGGCATCCCCAGCCCCGCCACCTCCCGCCCGTAAAACGTCAGCACCTCATCCTCGAACTCGGGGCTGTACCGCTGCAGCACAAAATAGATCGTCAGCCCCCGCAGCGGCTGCACCGCAATCGCCCACTCCGTCGCCGAATCCAACGCGAAATCCACCAGCCGCCCGCCCACCTGCTGGGCAACCTGCCCCGCCAACGCGCGGTCCACCAGGCAGAGGTCGCGGGTGCGCAAAGCCATCTCCCGCTTGTGCATCGCATCTATCGCGTACGTGCCCTGCCCGAACCCGAGCTCCTTCAGCGCCAGAACCTGGGAACGGTGAATCCTCTCCAAGCCTGAACCCTCAAAAAAGACATGCAAATTGCAGCATAATAACGTTAACTGTCGGCGCGAAAAACTACGGCTCCAGCGTTTCCTCGAACGCCGCCTCGGTCTGGTTGAACAGGCTCCGCGTCTGGTTCAGCAAGCGGCTCTCCAAGCTCCGAATCCTGTCCATCTGGGGCAGCTCCTCGGTGTCCAAGGTCTGGTCGAAAACCGCCACCGCGTACTCCACGACGAGGCAGGTGAGGATAACGGCGGAGGTTACGACGATGAGGGTTGCGACGGGTACTTGCATGGGCGCCTTCTCCTTTCTCCCACGTTCACATGTGGCGGCTGGGTATTTAATGGGTTATTCCGTTCTGCGGAATATTATGTCTCGCTAAACCCGCTTCCGCCGGTCGGCACGGGTCTTCGGTTGGGAATGACGCCAGCAGTCACGGCAACGTGCTTACGCCCGCTCTGAAGGTCAGAGAAAGACTCTGCCCGCGAGCCCGCAGCAAATAAAGACGCTCGCTGAGAACGCCAAACGCCAGAATAGCGGCTTAAACGCTGAAATAAGCCTGAGGCTTGGTGTGTCTGTCGCAAAATATGCTAAACCTTTTTATACACCGACGGCGAATTGAGGTACATCACACTAACTCATGTAACACGAAGCTCCTACAAAGCTTTTGAAAGATGCATGGAACGTTTGTGATAGGAGAAAAACAAGAACGTTAGAACTACAGTCGTTTAAGGACCTACCCTTAAGTGCGCAGGTCCAAAAAAGCATACAGGAGCTTGGGTACGAGACTCTTTTTCCCATCCAAGCTCAGGCAATCATGCCGCTGCTCGAAGGCAAAGACGTCATCGGGCAAGCGCAAACCGGAACGGGCAAGACAGCCGCGTTCGGCGTCCCCATGGTGGAACGCTTAGACCCCCAGCTCCGAAGAGTTCAGGGCTTGATTCTGGTGCCCACGCGAGAACTTGCCGTGCAGGTCGCCCAGAACATGGCTTGCTTCGCCAAGTACGCAAAGCTCAGGGTGCTGCCAGTCTACGGCGGCACATCCATCGAGAGGCAGGTGCGCGAGTTAGCCAACGGAGCCCAAATCGTAGTCGGCACGCCGGGCAGAGTCATCGACCTCATGGAAAGGCGGGTGCTGAACCTCGCCAACGTGAAAGTCGTGGTTCTCGACGAGGCGGACCGCATGCTGGACATGGGCTTCATCGAAGACATCCGGTACATCCTGTTCCGCGCGCCGTCGAACAGGCAGACCAGCCTGTTCAGCGCCACGATTGACAGCACGGTGATGAACGTGTGCAACCGGTACATGCGGAACCCCGTGAAGGTCCTCGTAAGCAAGGACGAAATCGGGCTGACGCAGATGAAGCAGTACTACACCGTCGTGAACCCCAACGGCAAATTCGACGTCCTCTGCACGCTGCTCAACGAGCAGAGAATCAACCGCGCTATCATATTCTGCAGAACCCGCCACGGCGCCAGCAAAGTCGCAGAGAAACTCGCCCACCGAGGATACCAGGTGGAGGCTTTGCACGCGGGCTTCACGCAGCCCCAGAGGGACCGCGTCATAAACGCGTTCCGGAACGGCAGGCTGAACCTGCTCGTGGCGACGGACGTTGCCGCACGAGGCTTGGACATTCAGGGCATCACGCACATAATCAACTTCGACGTGCCCGCTGAGCCGCAGGTGTACTTCCACCGCGTCGGCAGAACCTGCCGCATGGGGCTGGACGGCACGGCGATAACGCTCGTGAGCTACGGGGAGCTGAGCGACTTCAACAACATCAAGGCGATCACTAAGACGAAGATTGAAGAGATGGGCAACCACCAGCAGGACCAAGATTCGCCCATCGTCAGCTTCTTCTAAGCACCCAACCCTGGGCGCACAAACCGCCTAGGATGGGGCTACCCAAATCTGGGACGCCCGCGTTCCAGCTATGGATTAACAACAAGCGCCTCTATCTCGTAACTTAAGCTGTACTGACTCGTGCCCCTATAAACGACGGCGACTTGGTAGGTGCCCGCTGACCAAACTGAGCCGGACGCTTGGAACCAGCCCGAGGCGTTGGTTGCCATGTTCGCGGCGTACTGCCACGCGCCCGTGCCTATCCTGAACCACACTTCCAAGGAAGCGTTCCCGATAGGGTTGCCGCCGATGTCTGCGAGATTGCCCTTCAGGGTCACTGAATGCCCGACGATTGCGGGGTTCGGAGACAGCGTAAACGCGACGTTCGTAGGCATAGTCTGGCAAACCGTTAAGGTTTCGGCGTGGGTGCTCGGGTTGTAGTATTCAGAACCGGCGTAGGTGACGTTGACCACGTACGTTCCCGGCGAGGTTACTGGCGCAGACGCCCTAAACCATCCCGAAGAGTTAGTGAACAAGCTTGCAGCATATGCGCCGTTAAGGTATACGTCGACCTTGGTGTTGTTTAACGGTTGGCCGAGTCTATCTGTGAGATTGCCCAACAAGACAACGGTTTGGCCTACTAACATTGGGTTCGGAGACAAAGAAAAAGCGGTCTCAGTGCGCTTCCAATTTGGATTACAGCAGATAATTCTTGGGCGTTGCTCAAAATGTGTTGAACCAACTCGTATCAACTGTGACCCAACAGCAAATCCTTCAAAGGAGCTTAACATGTGTATCGAACGGTAGTACCCACTTTCTAAAGGGTCAACGAGAAGAGACCAGTTTGAACCATCCCAATGAAGAATGTCGTCTCCCACTGCCCATCCATAATTAGAGTTCAGCATGAAAACTGATTGTAAAGCAAGACCTGTTGGGCTTGCCACTGAACTCCAAGTTGCTCCATTCCAATGAAAAATTATGCCATTCGCACCAACAGCCCAGCCCTCGCTTTCGCCTGCCATGAAGACATCTAACAGCGCCAAAGCTGATGGACTATGTCGAACAATGGTCCAGGAGATACCGTTCCAGTGGATTATTGTTCCTCCTTCGCCTACGGCCCATCCATTAGTTGGGCTAACCATGAAAACAGAGTAGAGCGTTTCCACAACTGGACTCAACATTACTGACCAGCTGTTGCCGTCCCAATGAAGAATGTGAGTCTCGGTGCGTGCTCCATTAATGCTAGATACTGCCCAGCCGTTGTCAGAATCAATCATGAAAACTGAGCGAAGAATCAGCCCTGTTGGGCTGGCAACTTGACTCCAAGATATGCCATCCCAATGGAGTATTCTTCCCCTAGCGCCTACGATCCAACCATCAGTTGAGTTAACCATATGAACTGAGAAAAGGTCATACCCCGCTGGGCAGGGTACTGTTTCCCACAAGGTCCCGTTCCAGTGGAGAATCCTATCTCCCCAACCCACCGCCCACGCATCGTTAATATTGACCACATAAACTGATTCAAGGACACCCGCCTCATTCTCAACTGGATTGCTAATAGGATACCATTCGTCCATAGCATACGCAGGGAAAGCACATGTTAAAAACAAAATGCATACAAGCAAAAGCATCACGCATGTTCTAAACTTGGCTTTGGTTTGCAAAGTTAAACCACAAACAAGAGTCACTTTGAAATCTTAATAAGAGTTGTGGAAAAAACTTCTATCACCATTTCGCGATTTGGATGTATCCGTTTACGGCAAGTTTAAATCGAAAGCCAAGAAGAAAAAACAACTCCCACAATATGCTTGGCTGAAGTCTACGCTACAACCCTCAGAGCGGAAAGCCGAGAACTTGCTGAAAAACAACGATTCTTCATCAAGAAAAAAGCGCCCTATTCGCGCTAGACGAGCCACGGCGGTAGAATCCGCCAAAATACACGCCAAAATGAAAAAAGAAATCGAAAGGTGGGACTCGCTGACTCCATAGTCTACGCTACTGCGCTACTGAAAAAAGCCGAAGTAGTCATGGGAGATGAGCATTTCAAAATACTGAAAAACGTGCTCTTCATGAAATAACGGTTTTTTTCGCTTGGAATCTGCTGTCCAAAAGCGAAGGAGTTTTACCAAGAGTTACTGGACTAATACTTCTCCTATTGTACTAGTGACGCTGAAAATGTAGTCAGCGCGCGTGCTTCGATTAAGGTTAACGGTGAGCGTTTCTATGTGGTAGCTTAGGCTGTACTGGCTCGTGTCCCTGTAGACGACCGCGACCTCGTAAGTGCCCGCTGACGAGGCTGACACGGACGTCTGGAACCAGCCAGTGACGTTCGTAGAAAGCGCCGCCACAAACTGCCAAAAACCAGTCCCGTCCCTAAACCACAACTCCACCGTCGCGTTGCCGATAGGGTTGCCAGTGATGTCTGTGAGGTTTCCTTTCAGGGTGACGGATTGCCCGACGGTTGCGGGGTTCGGAGACAACGTAAACGTAACGTTAGTGGGCATCGTCTGATAAACTGTCAAGTTCTCAGCGTGCCAAACGGGATTATAGGTCGAACTTCCAGCGTACGTGACGTTGACTACGTACATTCCAGGCGCGGCTACGGGGCTTGAAGCCTCGAACCAGCCTGAAGAGTTCGTGTAAAGGCTTCCAGCCAGGCTCCCGTCAAGGTAGATGCTGACTTGCGCGTGGTTCATCGGTTGGCCGAACGTGTCCGTGAGGTTGCCCTTCAAGGTGACGTTTTGGCCGACGGTTGCGGGGTTCGGAGAAAGCGTAAACGTAACGTTTGTAGGCATCGTCTCGTAAACCGTCAGATTCTCGGCGTGGCTGCTTCTACTGTAGGTTTCGCTTCCAGCGTACGTCACATTCACCAGAAAAGTGCCGACGTTGGGCGCTGGCGCCGAAGCCCTGAACCAGCCTGAAGCGTTGGTATAGAGGTACGCGGTAAAGTTTTCGCCCAGGTAGACGCTGACCTGAGTGTTGTTCAAGGGTTGACCGGGCTTGCCCGTGACGTTGCCCTCCAGAACAACAGTCTGATTAACGACGGCTGGATTCGGAGACAACTGGAAAAAGGTCGTGCTCGCAGAGTAATTGCGGGATACAAAGTATTCGTACTGCCCGGGGTCTTCGGGAAAATCGTTCCACGAGTAGTTCACGGACCTCGAGTGGATGTAGTCTGTTTCCCAGCAAGCCTTCGCCAGCTCAGATTTCTGTGTCTGCTGGAGAGAGATGTTCTCATCCACCCTCAGAAATCCTGGCTGTGGGTCGATTGGACTGTACACCGTAAACCATCTGGCGTCAATTTCGTCAAATCCGTAGGTTAGGCGCAGGAGGTCGATTGCTTGCCGAACCGCGTTTCCCATAATTCTGTGGTCGGGATGCTCGTTGGAGTTTGTGCAGACTTCTTCGGGCGCGTGGGAGTAGATTCTCAGCAGGCTCTTTTGGTAGCCGTTGGATTCGACGAACTGGTCGATTTCGCTGGCAAGGTTCTCTGCTATGCTGGCGGTGAAGGCGGTTTCTGCGTTCGGCAGAGCCCCATCGGGATACATCAGCGTCTTAGATGTGTTGGTCGGTTCCAAGTAGCCCAGCTGGCTCCTTCCAACGTCTGCGCCAACGAAGGTGCTTACTCTGGTTCTCCAGTCGTACTCCGCTCCGAATGTAGAATTGTGTGAGGCTGACTCGTCCGTCCAGTTCAGCTCGTCGAAGTAGCCGCCGCATCTCTTCCGGGCCAAGTCTGCTGAGTAGAACTGCCGTGTTACGTTGCTTCCGTCAGGAGCCACCCAGACGACTGCGACTTGTCCGTCTTGGGCAGTCCAATTCCGTGAGGCGTCGGTTTCGTATTGATATTCATCGGTGTCTGCGCCTCCATCGGTGACGACGACCCACAGTATCGGGTGCTTGTCGAGCTCGTTCTTGTAGAGGGAGCCGGAAATGGCTATGTCTATGTCATCAGGATGTGCTCCCACAAACACCACGAGGGTATTGTCCAGGGTGGAACTCCGACCCGTCGCGGCTGAGGCAAGCGGCAATGTGGACGCCATGATGAAGACGATAGCAACGGCTAATGCTCCCTTCGTTCTCGTGGCTTCTTCCCTTCCCCTCCCTTGGGAGTCTCCTGACCCGCTGTCCACAACAGGTCAAAATCAAACACATGTAAATAGAGGAAGAATAAAAACCATCATGCAGAATTCCGAACTAACGGGCTTACAGCCTGTCGAGCAGCCCAATTTATAACCAGCAAAGCGGACAATTAGATGAATACGCGAGACCGGGCACTGTTTCCAGGACACCTGTGGAGGCAGAAATGCTGAGGAATAATTAAGAGATGGGTAAAAACATGGCGAGCTCGAACGTTCCCTTCCTCAAAGGAAGACTGGTAGCACTTGACGCTTTCAGAGGAATCGCTATCGTCCTGATGATTCTTGTCAACAACCCCGGCGGCGACGCCTACTACAGTTTCCTGCAACACGCGACCTGGAATGGGTTTACTCTGGCTGACTTGGCATTTCCGCTCTTCGTCTTCATTGTGGGTGTATCGATACCGTTTGCACTCGCCAACAAACTCGACCAGGGAGTAGGCAAGAAGGCGCTACTTATCCGCGTAGCGCGGCGCACGATAATTCTGTTCGTTCTGGGTGTCTTCATCAGCGGGTTTCCGTTCGGGTTTGACCCCTCAACCTTCCGCATCATGGGAGTTCTCCAGAGGCTAGCCCTCTGCTACCTGTTTGCCTCCGTCCTCTTCCTGTTCCTCAAGCCCAAATGGCGCATTCTAGTGACGCTGGCTGTACCATTAGTCTACTGGGTGCTCATGACTGCCGTGCCCGTTCCCGGCTACGGACCTGGAGTTCTCACCGCAGAAGGAAACCTGTCCGGATACGTGGACAGGTTGCTGCTAGATGGGCACGTCTACCGCTGGACGGGCACCTATGACCCTGAAGGGCTGCTGAGCACTCTGCCTGCTCTGGGCACCGCGTTGGTCGGCGTTCTAGCGGGGATGTACTTGAAATCGGACGCCTTGCCCAAGGCGAAAACCGCAAAGCTGGCACTCTTCGGAAGCGTCTCCTTGGTCATAGGCTTGCTGTGGAACCTGTGGTTTCCCATAAACAAGAACCTTTGGACGAGCTCGTACGTCGCGTTCACGGGCGGAATCGCCCTCCTCACCCTCGCGGTTCTTTTCTACACGACAGACGCCCGGGGACACTCCTCGTGGGCTAAACCCCTCACTATTCTTGGATTGAACGCTATTCTGGTCTACGTGCTTTCGGAAATCGTCAACCTGTCCCTCATCTACCTAAAGGTTCCCCCGACGGAAAGCGCAGGCATACCGCTGAAAACGTTGATTTACGAAAACCTGTTCGCCTCGTGGGCTGGATCCCTCCACGGCTCGTTTTTGTACGCCTTGGCGTTCTTAGCTTTCTGCTGGCTCATCGCCGCCCTGCTTTATAAGAGAAGAATCTTCATAAGGGTATGACACAGCGCCTTTTCTATGGAAAAAGGAGTTGGGGTTGATTGAGGACTGGGCTCAAATCTCTTTGGCCTTCATCCTTTCGCGGGATTCACCGTCAGCGTCTCAATCCGGTAGCTTAGGCTGTACTGGCTTGTTCCTCGATAGATGACCGCGACCTCGTAGGTGCCCGCGGACCCAACAGACCCAGACGCTTGGAACCAGCCCGTGCCGTTTGTGGAAAGCATAGCCGCGTACTGCCACGAACCAGCGACGACCCTGAACCATAGCTCCATAGGCGCGCCACCGATAGGGTTGCCGCCGATGTCGGTGAGGTTGCCCGTCAACGCAATTGGCTGCCCCGCCGTCGCGGGGTTGGGCGCGAGAGTAAACGAGATGTTCGTGGGCGTCATCTGGTAGACCGTCAGCGTCTCGACGTGGCTACTGAGCCAGTAAGTGGCGTTGCCAGCGTAAGTGACATTGACTTGGTGACTGCCCATCGGAGCGTAGCCGCTAGCCGCAAACCAGCCTGTGCTGTTGGTCTGGAGAGTGCCGCTGAATGCTCCGTCCACATAGACAAAGACCTGCGTGTTGCCTATCGGATTGCCGGCATTCAGCACCGTCAAGTTGCCAAGGAGGGTGACGAGTGTCCTATCAAGCGCAGGATTGGGGGAGAGAGTGAATACAACGTACGTGGGGACGGGAGTGCCTGTGACAGTGATGGTGTCGTTTGCATACGGGATTTCCGCGTTGCCGACGGAGTTGGCTCCGCGCGCCTCAACAATGTGTGTTCCAGGCGATAGCGGGAACGTGTTGAACGTATAGTCTTCGCTGTCGGTGTCGAATTCGCCGTCGGTCGGCGTTGCATCTGCCCAATTTCCGAGGTCAACGCTGAATTCTACGTCTGTTACGGTGTTGATTGTTACGTCTCTGCCTGTCCCAATCGGGTTGTTGTTGGGATAGGGAACCTCGGTGACCGAACCAGTGTAGGTTAGAACCACGTCGTCGGTTGGGTCGGGCAGATACGGGTTCAGCGTCGTGTCCGGGATTGTGTCCACGATGTCTTGGATGCCGTCGCCGTCGGTGTCTCTCCACCCGAGCTGCTCCTTGGAATTGGTGCATAGCCACCAGGTGTTTGCGTATTGCATCATGCATCCCGAGCCCTCCCAGTCTTGAACTCCCAGGTATCCGCTGGTTTCCGTGTAGCCGTTATACTCGTCTGTGGCGTAGAAGATGTGACAAGACTCATGCGCGGTCACGTAGTCCATGTTTCCGATTCCGTAGCCGTCGTTGTCGTACGTCATCACCAGGAACGGCCCGCCTAAGTACGCGTATGCGCTGTAACCGTTGGTGAACCTTCCATCTGGGTCGTTGGAGCTGTCTACTATGAACATCGCGTAAGCCCAATCAGTGCCCAGCGTGTTCCGCAGGTCGTTGATGTAGTCCCTAACCTGCGTGAAGTATGACGTCCCAGGAAATCCAAGGTAAGTCATTGCCTCGCCAATCCACAGTCCCTGATCTATATAGGACGGATGGTTTATGGGTTCATAGCTTGTCGGAACGCCGTACTGGATGTCATAGACGAAGCTCACGCCTGCAGGCAGGTTTTGACCCGCCAACCAGTTGAGACCAGTGGCTATTTCGCTGACGACCCTCGACTGTTCAGCCTCTGTCCAGTCCTCTGTGGAAGCATCGATGGCTCCGTTGCTTTCCAAGAAGACGATTCCCACGGCGGCACTGCCGATTAGGTATTCGCTGGTCTCGTAGTAGCCTGGCTTGTGAACGGGCGCGGACGGGTAGGAGCCTCGAGGAACATCCGGTGCGACTAGGGCGTCGTTGACCGGTGGGATAGGCTTTTCTGCTCCAACCAACGGGACACTAAAAACACTTGCCAATGTGCCTATAAACAGCAGTGTTAACAGCATTCCAGTGATTCCTCTCTTCAGACTCTCACCTCGAGTCGCTCCAACGTCTTTACTTAGTTGATTTTTGATATAACGCTTGTGTAGGAACCTTCTTAGTTATCTACCATTTATCCGTGCGTGCAATTCCCATGGCAGAAACAGCCGAAGCCACTGCTGCCCGTTTTCTCGAAAACGCTGTTCGACTAATACTCGTTCCCAGAAAAAAGCTCTAGGTGACCACTAATCATAAAAGGCAGAAGACAGAGTATTCACTGAGGTTAAGAACCCAGAATATGTTCAGAGACCCCGTCTGCGGCATGGTCCTCGACGAAAACACGGCGAAATTCAAAATCACGTACGAAGGGGAAACGTACCACTTCTGCAGCCTGCAGTGCAAGAAGAAGTTCAAGCGGCACGCGTCCAAATTCGTCAAGTAGACTTCTCAAAGAGAGAAAAAGGTGGGGCTTGAGGCTGGTCCTGAAGCCTTCGTGCCGTTTGCTACTTGAGTATTTTCCAGACAGCCGCCGCCAGCAAGCCGCCGATTATTGGGGCGACCCAGAACAGCCACAGCTGGTTCAACGCTGTGCCGCCGACTAGCAGCGCGGGTCCTAAGCTTCTCGCAGGGTTCACCGAAGTGCCCGTCACCGGGATGCCTACCAGGTGGATGAGCACGAGGCTGAGGCCGATGCTGACGCCCGCGAGTTCTTTCGGCGCCTTCTCGCTCGTGGAGCCGAGGACGACGAGCAGGAAGATGAACGTTAGCGCCGTCTCCGCTGCAAACGCCGATGCAGCAGAGAAGACTGTGTACTGGTTCTGTCCCAGCCCATTCACCGCCAGACTGTAGGCTGGATTGCCCAAGGCGATGGCGTAGAGCAGGGCTGCGCCGACGGTGGCGCCGATGCACTGCGCGACCACGTACAGGGCGGCATCTTTGGCGCGGATTCTGCCCGCTGCGAGCATGGAGATGGATATGGCGGGGTTAATGTGGCAGCCTGAGATGCCGCCTATGGCGTAGACCATGCCGAGGACGGCGAGTCCGAAGGCAAAGGCGATTCCGACGTTTCCGATGTAGGCACCCGCGAGGACTGCGCTGCCGCAGCCCATCAGGACGAGCACGAGGGTTCCGACCATTTCTGCGACGCACTTCTTCGCGATGCTGCTTTGACTCATGTTTGAACCTCGTATCCGCTGATTAAGCTGGGTTTCTGGTTTCTTGCCTGAACCTTATAACACTTTCCAAGAGCCTGGAAGGCGGATAAGGTGGACCCGAAGCTTCCCCTTTTCGAAGATTCAGGGTTTCTTCTTCATCTCGTGGTTTATCCACCAGACGAGCCCTATCGCCGCTGGAATGCCGAAGATGACCGCAAACCAGACGAGGATTAAGACCATGGAACCCACGACGTAGTCGAACGTCCAAGTTGAAATGGCGACGTCCCAGTTTCCGTCGACGAAAACCTTGATGCAGAACGCGACGAAAATCAGGAACGAGAAGCCTCCTCCCGCACTTGACGAACGCGACCGCTTGCCGAAGAGATGGTACTCGCGTTTTTCCTCTTCGGGCAGTCTTTTCCACCATTGCCAGCCTATCGCTGCGCCTATTGCGGCGGGGATGCCGATGAGGAGAAGTTCCCAGAAAACCACGTTCAGGATGAAAGTTACGATGTGGCCCATCGTCCACAGGTTCAGCGTTGTGGGCACCATGCCTGCTGACTGGGTGTTTGCTGTGACCCATATGAAGACGTAGACTGCGCCCGCAATCGCCAGGACGACTGCTACTATGAACAGGGCTAAGATGTTCCAGTGCTTGGTTAGGAATTTCTGCCAGTCAGAGCGCTTTTCTGTTTCAATCGCCTCTGTCATGTACCCCTCTCCCTCTGCCTCTGTGCTGGTGCTTTGTCTGCTCTATGTATATAATTCTTTGCACGCGCTGATGTGTTCGGGTTACAGTTTTTCGCCTGGGGCGATGTCCATCATCACCAACCCCGAAACCATCTTCGGATAGAAATCCGTCGACTTCTCGGGCAGCCGCTCCCGCTGGAGGGCTATCTGCCAGACGGTCTGCGGACTAATCGGATTAATCAGAAACGCCATGGTGGCCTCTCCGCTGTCCACTTTCTCGACGGCGGTTTTGGTCCAGCGCACGTAGAGTATGTCCTCGTCGGGTTTCAGGTCGCCCGTCTTGAGGATGGCTTTGAAGATAACGTCGCGGAGGATGACGACGTCGAACAGCTTGGTTTCTTTCGAGGTTCGGGCGGCGACGTACTCGTAGACGCTGGGCTCGTGCTTCAGGAGCAGTCCGTAGGCTTTCGTGCTCGTGTAGATGCAGAAGGCGTGCTCTTGGTTGTGGGTTTCGAGGAAGCCATCCAAGCCCGCAGCTGAGGGTTCTATTTCCTCCATCACGAAGATTCGTTTGAGTGCTTCCAGCGCGGCGTCGGTGAGCTTGAAGTCTTTGAGGAGTCGGTGCGTGGGCAAAACCACCAAGCCCTCGTCCTGGATGGGAACCATCATGCTCAGGTGGAAATTGAACGCCGAGTCAGGCGCCCAGTTTTCCTGCTTGCGTCGTTCGTCTCGGTAGGCGAGGGCGCTCTCATAGCGGTGGTGCCCGTCAGTTATGACCAGGCTTTTCTCGCGCAAGGCATCCTGAACAAGGCTTATTTTGGCTGGGTCGGTGACTCTCCAGACGGTGTGCTGGACTCCGAAGGCGTCTTCCACTTGGATGATGGGTTGGGTTCGGGCGACCTGCTGGAAGAAAGTCATGGTGGCTTTCTTGGGGTCGGAGTAGATGAAGAACACGGGTTCCAGGTCCTTCTGGACCGTGCGCAGCATGTTCAGGCGGTCGGCTTTCGGGGCTGCATAGGTGGTTTCGTGGGGAAAAACCACGCCTTCGCCGTAATCGTACAGTTGCAGAGCGGCGATGAGTCCAGTGCGGCTGCAGACTTCACCATCCAGCTTGAAGGTCTCGCGGCAGACGAAGACTGAGGGCTCCGCGTCCTTGGCGAGGACGTGCTCTGCAGTCCATTGCTGGATGCGTTGGCGGACGGTTTCGTACCTGTTTGGCTCACGGGGCAGGATGAGGAGGCAGTAGTTGTAGGGCGAGGCTGCGTAGTACTTGCGCTGCATCTCCGCGTCTATCTTGTCGTACGGCTGCGTTATCAGGTTCTCCAGGTTGCCTGCCTTTTCTGTGTAGTGTATGGCTTTGAAGGGGCGGATGTCCACCATGCAGGTTCAGCTCGATGGCTTCTCCAGTTCTTCAATCACCCTTTTAGCTATTTCCACGCTCGCCCGCAGCTGCGCCTCGTGGGTTTGGGCGCCGATGTGGGGCGTGGCGTAAACATTCTTGAGCCCGAGGAGTTTGCTGTTTTGGGGAGGCTCTTGCTCGAAGACATCGAGCGCTGCGGCTTTAACCTTGCCCGACACCAACGCGGTGTAGAGGGCTTCAGGGTCGATGACGCTGCCGCGGGAGCAGTCGATGAGCATCACGCCCGTCTTCATGATACCGAACTCTCGCGTGGACAGCATGTGCCTCGTGCTGGGGTTCAGGGGCACGTGGAGGGAGATGAAGTCGGCTTCGGGCAGCATCTTGTCGAGGACTGTGGAGCCGCGTCCGATGCAGACGTCTACGCCCAAGACTCGCATGCCCAGAGCAGAGGCGAGCTTTTCGACTTTCTTGCCTATGGCGCCGCAGCCGATGACGCCCAGCGTCTTGCCGCAGACCTCGGTACCCATCAGCTCTTCCTTCGCCCACTCGCCTTGGCGCAGCGTCTCGGTGCCTTCGACGATGTGGCGTGCGAGCGCCAGCATGTGTCCGATGGCGAGTTCGGCCACGCTGGTGGCGGACACGTGGGGCGTGTTCACCACTGCTATGCCTTGTTGGTGGGCTTGCTGCAGGTCCACATTGTCCAACCCGTCGCCGGCGCGTCCGATGACTCGGAGTTTCTTGCCTTTGGCGATGAGGTCGGCGGTGACCTTGGTGGCTGACCGGACGATGAGGGCGTCGTGGTCGCCGATGAGGTTGGGCAGTTCGGTTTTTGGTCGGTTCCAGGCTTTGGTGACTTGGTAGCCTTGTTGTTCGAGGAGTTTTACTCCTTCTTCGAAGATTTTGTCGCTGATGAGGATTTTGCAGGTCACTTTGCGAGTCCCCAGATGTCGTCGATGGCTGCGAGTGCGTCTTTGATGCCGTTGACGGCCCATTCGCCCATGTGTCCGATGCGGAAGGTCTTCTCCGCCAGTGGTCCGTAGCCGTTGCTTATGACGTAGCCGCGCTGGGCGAGTTTGTCGTTCAGGTCTTTCACGCTTTTTCCCTGCGTGTTCTTGATGCAGGAGACGGTTATGGATTCGTAGCCTGGTTCGGGGAACATGGCGAAGTGCTTCCTCGCCCACCTCTGGGTCAACTCAGCCATGTCCTTGTGCCGCTGGTAGATGTGGTCGTACGTTTCCTCCAGCATCAGGTCCAGCCGCTTGTTCATCGCGTAGAGAAGCGGGATGCAGGGCGTGTAGGGCGTCTGGTGTTTCTTCTCAAACTCGAAGATTTCCACGAGGTCCGTGTAACTGCCTCGGTTGGGCACCTGCCTAGCTCTTTCGAGGGCGCGGTCGTTGACGAGCGCCACCGCCAAGCCGGGCGGGAGGGCGAAGCACTTCTGGGTGGATGCGAATATGATGTCGCAGCCGATTTCCTGTGGCAGCGTGCGGTCGCCCGCCATGGAAGAGACCGAGTCAACGGCGAAAATGACATTTGGGTAGTCTTTGCGGATGAGTTTGCCGATTTCGTGGATGGGGCTGCGGACGCCTGTGGAGGATTCGTTGTGGCAGACTGCCAGCGTGTCGTAGTTGCCCGTCTCCAGCTTCTCTGCGATGGCGTCGGGTCTGACGGCTTTGCCCCATTCGACCTCTATCCAGTCGGCTTGTTTGCCGCAGGCGCGTACGGTTTCGCCGAACCGTTGGGAGAAGGCGCCGTTGACACAGACGAGCGCTTTATTCTTGACGATGCTTCTGCCGACTATGTCAAACCAAAGCGTGCCCGAACCCGTCGTTACAGTGGGCTGGATGCCGGAGGGCAGTTGGAAGAACCGTGCGAGTTTGGCGGTTATACCTCCGTAGAGGTCGCTGAATTCTTTGCTTCGGTGCCCTATGATTGGGCGAGCCTGTTCCTTGAGGATTTCTTCGCTCACTTCGGTCGGTCCTGGGATGAGGAGTCTCTTGTGCATGTTACACATCTCCGTTACCGTTTACGCTTACGGGGTTAGTCGTAGTGACGCGCGTTTTTCTTGTTTCATCCATCATTTTGGCTTTCATTTTTTCTCCGCCCAAAACCAAACAGCAACCGAGAAGGGAAGCGAAACAAGCGGAGGTTGACCGTTTAGTCGGCGCCTGCTCCGGATCCGCGTCCGGAGGCGCAGCTGGGTGATCCTGCGTTTGCGTCTGCGCGGGCGTCGATGGCGAACTGTGCGGTCATTGCGGTTAACCCCTCAGAGCAAGAAGGTGGATGAGTTTCGAATATAAAGTTTATGCTGTGGTCGTGCGAGGCATGAATAATATGGTGTCTATTTCTATATGATTGGTCTAAAACTTTGTCTCAAAACACATTTAAGCACTGGTGAGCCAACATGGATGCTGAGGTTCAGCATGCCATCCAGACTGTCGATAATGCTCGAGGTTCTTCGCGACGGAGAATGGCACGCCATCGACGAGCTGCAGCAGCTGACCAACCTGAACGAAGACCAAGTGCGGGAGATTGCGGCGTTCCTCTACGA
Organism: Bathyarchaeia archaeon; assembly: GCA_041946875.1. Classification (GTDB taxonomy): domain Archaea; phylum Thermoproteota; class Bathyarchaeia; order Bathyarchaeales; family Bathycorpusculaceae; genus JADGNF01. The sequence continues at coordinate 7,187 of JBHGBG010000034.1, read as the reverse complement.
GTACGACTTGGCTAGAATGGATTTAGAGAACGAGAAGATTAGAATCAGCAGGATGTTCCAAGAGTTTCTGAGCCAAACCGTAGTTTCTTGACCGCGAAGGAAATCGGGTTATCTGGGCTGATGCGCGAGTTCTTTCAGAATTTTGGCGTGATCCGCCGTCTTTTCCATGAAGACGCAGGCGGTTGCTTTTGACGTTGCAAGGCAGAGGATTTTGAGGTCTGCGCATTCGACGATGACGTTCTCTACGCTGCCTGTGTGGTAGAGTCCTTGAAGTTCCATGGAGGTGTCGAAGGCTTGCTGGGAGAGCATGGCGTAATCCACAAGTTTCGTGGAGTCTTGGAGGTCAATGGTGGCTGAGGCTGCGTCTTTGATGATGTAGCCGTTGACGCCTCTGCGCTTGCGGATTATGCTGAGGCTGGTGCGCATGTCCATGCCGTCTTCGGCTGCTTCGAGGTCGGGAACGGCTTCGTCGCTGTCCTCCATTATGCCCGTGAAGACTTCGTTGAGGTTTCTCTTTCTTGCCGCCATGTCAATTGCCTCGCTTTTCGGTTAGGGGTTTGACTGTGACGAGGGCGCCTTTCTTGGTCTGCAGGGCGTTTTGGACTTTTTCAGGAAGTTGGATTATGCCTTTGCCCTCGAGTTTTGAGTCTTTTATGGGTTTGATTTTGCAGGTGGTTTTTCTGCCCGTGCGCGTGTCCTCGACCTGGACTTCGTCGATTTGGGTGTAGCCGTATAGGTCTTTCCACTGGGCGATGACGGAGCTGTCTACGCGGACGGTTTCTTCCGAGCTGAGGAGTTTGCCGATGCCGAAGCCGCCCATGTTTTCGACTATGAGCTGGCTGGCTGGAGCGTTAGTCAATTGAGATGGGGAGGAGACGGCGGGCTCAGCCTGTTCCGTGGGTTCTTCGACTTTGACTTCCTCTTCTGCTTCCGCTGCGGCTGGTTCTTCGTGGGTGGTTAGGACTGTTTTGAGTCTTTGTTCGCTGAAGCCGCTGCCCGCGGAAAGTGCGGATTCCGTCGCGGTAAGCTTGGGCTGGATGGTTTCGATGAGTCTGAGAATCGCTGGAAGCATGACTCGGGTGAGGGCTTTGAATGCTTTTTCATCCGCACCTCGGGATGCAATCGTCGCCAAGTACAGGTTGTCGACCCGTGTGATGATGGCGCGGCTTTCCGTACCCTGGATGGTTAGGGATTCGACGCCTCCGTTGAATATGGCGCGGTTGTTCAGCGCATTGAACGTTTTTATCGTCTGGTCGGCAACGGCTTCGTCCGTGGCGTCGTCTTTGGCGAGGATGGTCTTGTCTCTTCGGAAAATAAAGATGCTCTGGACCTCGGGGCATGCGTTCTTGATTTCGTTGAGTGTATCTTCGAGCGCCAGAACGCAGGCTTTGATGGTCATTCTTCGGTCCTCGCTCAGTCATGATTCGTGATTTAGGAGAGTTTGAACAGGATGCGTTCAGGGACGCCTTCGGCTTCGACGACGAGGTACTTGAGTCCGTCGGTGTCGCCGAGCTGGTCGAGCCACTTCAGGGACTCGCGGGCCTTCTGGAGTACGACGAGGCGTTCCTGGTGGCTGCGGACGACGGATTCTATGGCGGTGAGCTCGTGGAAGGCGTTGGCGTCCAGCACGATGTTTAGGCTGCCGACTGTGATTTCGCCCACCGACTCGCTGGCGGTTTTTTTGCCGGCGAGTTTCATGACGACCTCGCGGATCTTTTTGGATTTCTCGGCTAACGTGCGTATCTCGTCCAGTCGCCTGAGGTATTCGCCTAATGTGCTTTTGGCGTCGCCTATTTCTTTGTCTAGGCGTCCGGCGAGTTCTTCGGGTGATTCGTATTCTTTTATTTCAACGACCATTGATTTCTTGTGCCCCCGTTATTGGGATAAGAGAAAGGGAAGTTGAGGTTGATAGTGACATCTGTGTTTTCTCCCTGCCCCCTCTGTTTTCAAAAGAAAAGAAAGGTTTATGGTGCGACTGCGGTGTAGCTGAATGCTGTGCCTTTCAAGGAAGTCACTTTGATGGCGTATGTAGCTCCCGATGCCCACTCGTGTCCAGATGCAAGCGTTATTGTTAAGTCTCCAGGGCTATTAGCGTTGATCATTACGCCTCCGTTCGCAAATTGAGTGCCATCAGTGATAGTTTCTGCTAGGTTGTTAACGACTGCGGCCGTGATGTTGACTGCTGTCGTTCCGGTGTTTCTTACATTTAGGACTATCAGGTTATTCGTTCCAGAAGTGTCGTCGAAGGCTACGGTTGTAATGGTTAGTTGTTCTGTGCTCATGAAGCCGACTGAGAGTGCGCCCATCCAGGCTGCTACGGCGATGCTGACTGCGACGGTGACTGCGATGAGTATGATTGATGCGACTACGGGGCTGAGTGCTTTTGCGTTCTTCCTTATTCTCCTGAGTGTTTTCATTATGTGCTTATCCCTCCTTTTTGGGATTTCATGTGTGCTTTACCTGACCGAAGGACGCTTTTAAATATTATGACTCACGATTCACTATTCAACCTATGTACAACACAAATACACAACACCCACGAAAAAGAAACAAAACAAAAACTAAACAAACGAGGAAGGAAAACGGCGCCGCAACAGCGCCGAAAACCGCAGCTTCAACTAAGCCTTGACCTTGTCGAACAAATCAAGAAGAAGCTTCGCGACCTTCTCGCCAAACTCAGTAATCAAATAGTACTTCTTCAACGGGTCAATCCGCTCGCTCTTCGCCAACCCAAGCTCCTCGATCTCGATCATTCGCGCCCGGAAAGTGCCGTCGCTCAGGGTCAGGTTATTCTCCCGCATGAAATCCTTGGCGTCCTTCCACTTGCCGCGGTTAACGTAGAGCAGCAGGATACAGTCGATGGCGTGGTCCTTCTCCAGCATCGCCTTTATGGATGCAAGCCTGGAGTCGGTTAAGATGCGCTTTACCTTCTCCTCTTCCACACTTTTCTTCATGTTCACCCACTCACTGTCTTACCTTTTGTTAATGCAGTATTCCCTTAAAAGCATTTAACCTATATTACGAATCGCGATATGTATCAAGAGTCTCCTCCCTTCCTACAGCCCCACGCATCAAACAAAAAACCAAGCTACCTAATAAACCAATCCCCACCTCCGAATCCGAATAAGAACCACCACATCCGATTCCCAAAACATGCCACAATAGACACCCACTAAGGACCCTGACACGTAGGGAATCATTCACTTCGGGTTTCAAGTGAGTCTGCTACGCAAACAGGGGGTTAGCATTTACGTAGCATCGAGCGTTACCACGTAAATAGCAGCTTGGACCTGTTCCTGCTCTCGCTTCTTCGCTCTGGATTGGGAAAACCATAAAGTATAACTTGCATATAATTCAATAACACAGTGACAACACATGCCCAAATGCCTCACCAAAACAAGAAAGGTCGGCGGCTCCATCGTCGTAACTCTACCTAAGCAATTGGTGGAAACCCAAGGAATAAAGGAAAACATGTACGTAGAAATAACTGTTAGAAAATGCCGAAAAGACAGCTTCGGCATCCTCAAAGGAATGGCACCCTTCACAGCTGCAGACGAGATGAAAGGACAACTTGAATAACTACGTAGTCGACGCCTGGGCATGGGTCGAATATCTCATAGGCAGCAAACGCGGAGAACAACTGAGAAGAATCTTAGACGAAGAAGACAACGAAGTATACACGTGCACAATAACCATCGCCGAAGTCGTCGGCAAAGCCGCCAGAGAAAAACAAGACGTTGAAGCCGCGTACACGACACTCGTCGACAACTCGCAAATCGTGAACATCAACGAGGAACTTTCGAAACAGGCTGGCTTACTCCACGCTGAAGTAAGGCAGATCGAAAGAGACTTCAGCATCACAGACGCATATGTGCTGGCAGCAGCAAGAAAACTTGGAGCAAGAATCTTAACAGGGGATGCGCACTTCAAGAACTTGAAAGAAGCAGTTTTCATCGAATAGTAGAGCGCTCCAGCAAGCAAGAACTGCAACTAATAAGAAACAAAAGTCACTAGGGAAACCCAACTTGCCCTTTCAACAGCGGCGAGGGAACGCGAAAAACCCTCACGAAAATGACGGACTATGCGAAGTTGCCGGCTTCCATAGAACCGCAATGCCCCGGCAGGAAAACTAATTAAGCCACACTACCATTCAGTAGTGAATGCAGGTAGTGAAAAGATGACCGCCACAGCAAAGCACGAACTCACCGTCTGCAAAGGAGGCAACTCCGCAGTTGTTTACTTGCCAAAACAGTACTTCACACCAGGCGAGAAACTGAAGTCTCAACTGGAGATCGATTCAGACGGTGTCCTAAAGATTACCTTGACCAAAAAACTGTTCAATTTTACCTGTGACAACATAAGAACTCTTACCGGAAGCAACTTCAACATAGAATACGACAAAACGATAGCAGGCACCAGAGTCTTCAGCGCCATTCAAGGGGACCTAAACCTAAACTGCACCAAGTCAGTTCGAGACCTGGAACCAACCTACGTTACCGTCTCAAGACGCTTTGACAAAATACAATCACCAAAAGAGCACCGAAAACTGACCGATTTTCTGAAAAGGCTGAAGAAGACTTTTGACGCCTACATTGAGCCAGAAGGCGACATAGACGCTCTGAACGTCTACAAAGAACCGCAAAGACACAAGCTGAAGGATGAACTTGAAGCAGTAGAAGCCTTACACGCAACAGGCAAGAAACTAGATTTTTCTATCGTACTGAGATTCAACAGCAAAGCCAACACCGTCGACGAAATCAAACAGGGTCTAAGGGAGCTTGAAGGCTCAACCGCTCCTTAAGAGCCATAGCAAGACGCATCATGGCCTCATCAATCTTGAGGCGCCTGTCCAACCCTATTAGAGTTGCCCTGATGACTTCTTGCACCTCAACGCTTCCAAGACCAGTCTTTTTTGAAATGGCGATGCAAATCACAGAAACATGTAGCCTAGCGAAGAAAGCGTGCCAGCTCTCTATCTCTTCCTGGCAGTCTTCACGACACAGGATTACGGCGTAGTCAGCTTTCTTCACGATTTTCTCAGATTCAGCCGTAATCTTGCCCGGCGCATCGCCAATCACAACCGCATGCTTGGTGGAGGACTCCTCAAACAGCGCAGCCGCCTCGTCTGCAAGCTCAGGGGTCCACTTCTTCTTAGAGCTTTGACGCTGCTCCTAACCCTTTGCCTCCCTTATGAATTCAAGCGTTGGACTGGCTAAGTCCAAGTCTACGGCGTACGCATCAACTGCCAAAGCTCGCATGGCTCTGGCGAGATTTTCGGCAAGCGTGCTCTTGCCCGAATTCGGCGGACCACCGATGACTACGCGAATGGGCAAAGCGTCCACCAAACCAAAAGCTGTGCGGTTGAAATTTAAGACTTATTGCACGGAGTGAGAAAGCGCATAAAAGCAGTGTGAAAAACTAGAAGACAGATCTCTAAGCTAACGAGAAGGGAACTACGCGAAGTTGCGGGCTTCTTTCCGCTTCTCCGCTTCCTCGTAGAACCGCAGAATCTCGTCGATGATTTCCACGTTCGACAGCAGCATCCGCCTGCAACAGTACCGCTTCACGCCCAGGCTATCGAGCACGTCCTTCGCGTTCTCGCCCGTGCGGATTCTCCGGGCGAACTCTTCCCAGCGGTCGCCGATCAGCTTGCCGCAGGTGAAGCACCTCACGGGTATGATCATTCGCTCATTCGCCTACCTGTAGCTCTTCTGCTCCTTCGCTCTGGCGCCTGCGCCGCCGAACTTCTTCGACTCCTTGGCGCGTGAATCGCCAGCCACCATCGTGCGGTCGTACTCCGTGAACACGGTGCGCAGGTGGCTGCTCTTGGTCCACTTCAGTAGAGCGTTGGCGATGGCCATCCGGGCGGCTTCTGCCTGTCCCATGTAGCCTCCGCCGCTCGTCTTCACGTCTAGGTCCAGCTGCTTCCAGACGGCGTCTCCCGCCTGCAGCAGCGGCTCCATGATTTTTTCGCGTGCGATTTCGGGCTCGAATATCTCCACAGGAGTCTTGTTTACGCGCACTCGACCCACGCCCTGTTTGACGACGGCGCGGGCGACGGCGGTCTTGCGTTTTCCACTGACGACCAAAACTTTCTTTCCCGGCATGTTATGCACCCTTGTTCCATCCGACTTGGACGGCTAGCTCTCCCAGAGTGAAGTGCGGACCCTTCAGCTTGGCGGAACTCGCCTCGGCGAAGGTCTCCATCTTCTGACCCTTCAATTCGTCGGGCACGCCCATGAAAACTTTCAGCCGCTTGTAGGCGACTTTGCCCTTCGGCTGTTTCCACGGCACCATGCCGCGTACGGTTTTCCGCACGATGCGGTCGGGTCTGCGCGAGTGGAACGGACCGCGTTCGGGAGCGCCCACTTCGAGGAACTCCTTGGCTTCCGTCACCTTCATCTTCCGCTTGCCCGAGAGCACCGTTTTTTCGGCGTTGACTATGATGATTTGCTCGCCGCTGAGGAGTCGTTTGGCGACTTTGCTGCACATCCGCCCGAGTATGAGGCCTTCACCGTTGACGACGGCGGCTGCTGAAGAGGTCTTTGCTGCTTGCATCGCATGTTCACCCAATTATCCTAACGTTCGAACCCTTCGGGTTCTTCGCTACGAGCTCGGCGATAGACAGGTACTTCGCCTTCGCCGCGGCAAGCTTCGCCCTAGCCTTCGCCGACGCGCCGAACGCCGCAACCGTCACAGCGTGGTCCAGCGTGCCCGACGCCAGAACCTTGCCCGGCACGACGACCGTGTCGCTCCTGGCGGTGACGCGGTTTATCTGGCTCAGGTTCACCGCTACGCGCTGCCTGCTCGGCTTCGCCAAGTGCTCGGCAACGTCCAGCCAGATGCCTGCCTCCTGCACCTTGCTCTGTTTCTTGAGGAGATCGATGAGTTGGATGATTTCAGGGTTTGTGGTCTTGGTTTCTCTCACTTGGTTTCCACCTTCAGCTGTTTCTCGAACTCTTTGAGCTGCTTGTCCAGCAGTTTCGTCGCTTCTTTGAGTATGCGTTCCGGCGGAAGCGCTCCGGTTGATTCTAGGTTCATGATGAAAGCGTTCTTCTCCCACTCGACCCTTATGCCCTCAGGCTTCTTTGGGCAGGCTTCGACGCAGTCCATGCAAAGGTTGCACGCCAACACGTCTCGAACGTCGATTTTGTTGCCCTTCATGGACAGCACCTTCTTGGGGCACA
>JBHGBG010000033.1:0-26410 GCA_041946875.1 Bathyarchaeia archaeon | reverse complement strand
TGTCGCCGAAGATTTTGATTCTTACCCCGAGAGCCGCTATTCTTCGAATCAATAGGGGATCACTCTCTTTTCCGAAGGTTCCGATGTGAGTCAAAACAAAGTCTTCTGAAGGTTCGAGTGTTGAAGCTTTAAACAATTCGGTGTCTAGAGGCGGATAAATAACTCGGTCAACATTAATTCCCCATTTCCGGTAGATTGACGCGCAGAAAGCAGAGTTTACCACGAATCGCTCAGCCGATTCTTCAAATCTCTGAACAAGTCTGCGCTCCAAGAGTTTCAGCCAAGGTGCCAACCCTTCATACGCATACTGTGACAACAGGGGGAAATTTCTTGAAATCGCGTCAAGAGCGCTTGTCATTGTTCCTTGACCGTAGTACGCTGATGAATCAGCTATAACGCAGGAAGAAGTGTTAACGACCCATGTATCTGCATTTTCCGGAACCGTTTTTGTGGGTCTTACGAGCGATTTTGCCCATGCTTCAAGTGTTGGGTATGACCGAACTACAGGGCAGTGTGAACGCACTTGAGTGTGCTGAATTCCCCATGTGTTAAGCAGCGAAACGATTGGCTCAGTGAATTGAAGGCTGGAAATTTCAACGCTGTGCCCCCACGTCTGCATTTGTTTTGCCAGCAGAAGGGCTGGTTTTGTCGCTCCTCCTATGGTAGTTACCAACGGGTCAGTTATGAAGAGGAGTTTCAAGCTTTGCCCTCAAATTCTTCTATTTGTTGAATATGTGGTATATATGCGTGAATACAACAAGAAGGAAACGCCCTCTTTCCCAATACAGTACACTTACGTTCGCGCCACTACAGTGACTTTCCCATCATTAGGCTTTCGTGCCAGTCACGAACACGTTTTCGTTCTCCTGCGTGTACTCCACGATTCTCAACTTTGCTCTGGAATTCGCTCTATCTCAGGTTGGGTGTAACAAATTATATATGTACATAGGGAGAATCAAGCCTTAAACTGAGAAGTATGCTTCAGACAAAGCGTGCCAGCGTCAAAGACAGACTCCACAACGCAATCCAGCATGTCAGAGGCCAAGGTCCGCTTGGTCTAAGCTATGTTGCCTGGATTATTATCATTCTAGTTGCAGCGAAGATTGCGGCGTTCATCTGGCTTTTCAACCTCACGTACGTCGAACCCTACGGAAAGCTCCAACCTAGCGAGTGGTGGCTTGTTTTCCAACGGTGGGACTCGGCGTTCTACGAGAGAATCGCCACTTTGGGCTACGTTGACCTCAAGGATTGGGCGTTCTTCCCCGCCTTCCCAGCTACGATAAAGTTCATCAACTTCTTCATCGGCTCCAGTTCGGTCTCTACCTCCTTGGCTGGCCTCATTTTTGGCTTGACCTGGGTGCCCGTTTACTACAAAATCGGCTCGTTCTACATGGGTGAGAAAAATTCAGCGTACTCGACCCTCATGTTTGCGTTCTTTCCCACGGTGCTCCTATTCACATCGGTGGGATACGGCGAGGGCTTGTGGCTGACGTTCACTTTGCTCGGCTGGTACCTCTACCTAAAAGACAAACACGCCCTCTCCAGCGCCGCGCTGGCGGTTTCTGCGCTAGCCCGCGTGCCAGGAGTGGTTCTTCCCGCGTTGCTGTTCCTGTATCGGCTCAAGAAGAGGAAGTTCAAGCAGGCGCTCGTGTATGTTCTGCCTTTTCTGGCGCTCACCGCTTGGTTTCTGTACGGGTACACTCAGACGGGTGAGCTCTTTGCCCCCGTCGCCGCTGGCGGAAAGACCGCATGGAACCCTGACCTCACGTTCATAGACCTCTTCGTTAGCCCGATGCTGAAGGGCGAACCTCCGCCTGCGTGGGGCGTGGATACTGTCTTCATCATCATGATTATCTCGCTGTTCGCGTACCTTTCGCTGAAGACGTTCAGCGTGGACAAGGTGCTCGGGTTCTACTCCTTTTCGCTCCTTGGTCTTTATCTGGCTACAGCGTACCTCTGGTCACTCTCAAGGTTCCTTCCGTTCACGTTTCCTCTGTGGCTCAATGTCAAAGTGAAAAGCAAGTGGCAGGTCGCGGTGTACGTGGTCATCAACTTTTTGCTTGCGATACTCGTGTGGTCGGAGTTTCTCAGCGACCGCTGGGCAGGCTAAGCCAAAAGCGGTCCGCGCGATTGTTTTATCTATTCGAGACGCCCATATGTTCATCCGAAAGCTTCACTTCCCACGCCTGAGTCGCGGTGAATCGCTTGGCAAGAGAGAAAGTGTCCATCGTCAAAAGCAGGAACGCAGAGTACATAGTCGACCGGACTTTTGAACTGCTGAGACCACAAATCAGTCACTCCAACCTGTGCCTCCTAAAGCCGAACCTCAGCAGCCTCAGAAAGGCTGAAACCGGCGCCACGACTCACCCCGAGCTCGTGGAGGCCTTGGTGAACAGGCTCAGGGACAGATGCAGTGAGGTGGCGATTGTCGAGAGTGACACCGCCGCGACGAGCACCGAGGCGAAGTTTAGGTTCTGTGGGTACGACGAAGTCTCAAAACGGACAGGAGCCAAGCTGCTGAACCTCACCAACGAGAAAAGGGTGGACCACCGCTTTGAACACGCAAACCTCAAGCTGAGCCTGCCCCAAGTCCTGTTTGACTGCGACTGTTTTGTATCTGTACCCACGCTGAAGACGCACGTTCTGACGGTTTTCACGGCAAACATCAAGAACCTCTACGGGCTTTTGCCCTACCCGAGAAAGACAACGTACCACGGCGAAGTTAACGAAATAGTCGCCGAGCTGAACGCGCTCGTCAAACCGAGACTGTGCTTCGTCGACGGCATCGTCGCCATGGAAGGCAACGGACCCAACGTGGGCGACCCCGCGGGCTTCGGCGTCGTGGTAGGCGGGACAAACTCCCTCTGCGTGGACGCCGTGTCCTGCCACGCCATCGGACTGGACCCGGCAAAAGTGCGCCACCTAAAGCTTGCTGCGAGCTATCTGAACGCAAAGTTTCCACGCTTGAAAGACATAGATATAGTCGGCAACAGCTTGGAAGAGGTCAGGCGCAATTTCCGAAGGGCGCCGCAGGAGCTGAGCAAGAAGGACTGGCTGAAGGACAACCTGATGGCGGTGAAGCCCGTCGGCGTGGTCTTGGACGCAACGTTGCTGCCGCTGATGAAGAATATCAGGAACAAAAGAACTAAGAGAGAAAGACCTTCCAAACTCTAGGCTGAATCAATTCGAAACAAAACAGAAATACCTTCAACTTCTCTGTTACTGGCTCGTTGCCCACCCAGGTTCTGCTTGCGCTTCACTGCATAAACAGAGGGAGTTATAAATTGCTCCGATCACATCAGAGCAGCAACCAGCTGACTATGCACGCAGGATGTTGCCTAGGACTTTCAGCGTTGCCCTCGGATTGCACAAGATGTTCGTGTAGTGTGCGTTCGCAAGCGGACACGCACATTCTCCCGCCTTGATGCTTCGCCTGATTTTCTCCGCCGCTTCCGAAGACCACACTTTCCTGAAGTCGTAATCGCAATCTCTCAGGTTGCCCATCGAATGCCCATAGCCTAAGACGCAGCATGGCCAAACGTCGCCGTAAGCGGAAACCTGACCAGAAGCCCAGCCAGCGTAGCAGGGAATCACCTGCTTCCTCACGCGAAGTTCTTCCGCAGCAAGCTGATAGTACATTAAGCGAAAAGCTTGAGTAAAACGCGATAGGGAATTCTTGCCGCTGAATCGGTCACGCTTTGTTCTGCGCGTGATTTCCACAACGAACCTGTCGTACTCCTCGGCAGTTGGAGCAATGTCCTTGTCCACGGTGAACAGTTCGGTTCTCTGCTCGGCAACTTCGGTTATGTAGGAATCCGCCTTCAGCGTCTTGGCGAACTCGTAAGCTTCAAAGATTTCTCCGATGCTGAACTTGGAAACGACGCTGTGCACGCCCAGGTGCAGCGAGGGAAACTTCGCCCTCAGCTTGTTCAGTCGTTCGTAGGTGTCCAGAAAACGCTCAAAGTTTCCAGGAACACCACGAATCCCATCATGAGTCTGCCCGACGCCATCCAGCGACAGATTCACAATGACCGAAACGTCCCTGCACATTTCAAGGATTTCCTGAGTCTTCTTCTCGATAGTTTCCGGCAGCAGCGAATTCGTCGGAATGTTCACGATACTGGGCCTGCAGGTTTCCACGAGCGCTTCGCAGATTTCGGAGAGGTCAGCTCTGAGAAACGGTTCTCCTCCGCTCAAGGTTGCCCAGAAAATCGACTTGCCCAGGGAAGCGAAGGTCTTTTCGAACTCCCACAGCTTTAGCTCTTCTGTCTTCTTCTCTGGCTTTTCTGGATAGAGCTGCCATATGTTGCAGGTTTTGCATCGGCTGTTGCATGAGTTCGTGACGCTGAAAGTCAGACTCACTGGCAGTGTCTTGGGTTTTCCGACCCTTCTTTGAGGCTGATAGCGCAGAACCTTTGAGAACAAAGCCAGTTTCGACTGCAACTTCCCCAATCCATATGAACCTAAGTCTTAGTGCTCTTAAGCATTTCCCAGACAAACGGAACCTTGCCTATGCTGACGTCACGACGAGCAAGCAGGTACGCAAATGAATCAATCAAGACCAGCAGAGCCAGCGCATGTAACTCACCCTTGTGTAACCTCAAACTCTTCACCAACGTGGGCAGAATCTTGCGGAAATCAGAAGTTGACACGGCAAACCCTGCCATCTGCTTAATCTGCAGGTGACCAGCCCAGATTCTTCGGCGATGCTTGAAAACCTCCCGCAGTTTTTCGGGACACCTGATCCCCACCACAGCCTCAGGAACATACCCGATTCGGTACCCCTGACGACGAATCAACATCTCGATGTAAGGCTCATCCGTGGCAAGGTTCGTTGGAATCCTCTTCACCAAGAACGGACGGATAACGCAGAGTTCACCCGACAACTTAACAGACTCACGAATGGAAATCTCGTGATGTAACTCCCAGATAATTCGGACAACCTTGCTGGAGAGACTGGGCGAACTGCTGAGGGGCACAGGACGACCGGAAACAGCCCCAATTGTCTTGTCACGCAGAGCTTCAGTTAGCATCATTATGCTACCTGGAACTGGAACAGCATCGGCATTCGTCAAAATCAGCATCTCCGACTGCGAAGCGCGGGAAAAAATGTTGTTCAAAGCTCTGGCTTTTCCGCCCCTTTCCGCTTCGGTTATCAGCTTGATGTGGCTGTTCAGCTTCTGGAATTGCTCCACGATTCGTGGGGTTGAGTCGGTGCATCCCGAGCAGACTATGAGCACGTTGCAGGTTGCGGGAAGGTTCTGGCTAGTGGTCAAGTTCTCTAAGAGCAAGCCGATGTTCTTCTCCTCGTTGTACGCACAGACGCCTAGATAAATGTCTGCCGAGGGATTGAACGAATTCTTCTTCTCATGGAGACTCAGCAAACCGTTACCTCAGGTTTTCACTGTATTGACGAACGTAATTGCCCACAGAGACGCGGGTTATCCAGCATTCCGCCCAAACACCCTTTCCGACTCATGTCTATTCGGTGCTGACAGGTTTTAAAGCCTTACCCAACCCCAGACCGCCGAAGGCACACTCCTGCAGAAGCTGACAATTCTGAAGGGCACAGCCACCTGCCCAGATTTTGGCTGGAGCCGCTGCCGACTGAGGAATTCGCTGTGCTCAGCGAATCGTCACTGTGTCAACGTATACATCCGTGACCCCAGCGTTCAAGTTCATGAGTCTGAACTCGATGCCGTAAACCATGTCTTCTGGCACGCTGAAGGCAAACTGGAACTCCTGCCAGACGTCAGGAGATGCAAAATCTGAAGCCCTAATCAGCCGCGACTGCAAGAGTGCACCCATGTCGTAGACAACATCGACGTAGACCACTGCTGCCGGAGAAGCATTCGACCCAACCTTAAGCCGAAAAACCGCTGCATACTGCTCCGCAGCCAAGGGCTGCCCACTCCATCCCTTATTGAAGTAGGGTCCGAACAGCCAATCGCCATTCTGCGTGGAAGCTTCGGCTTTCATGACCCTTCCAGACTCGAGTGAGAAGTCAGCCGTTTGTGACCATGCGTTTCCCAGCTGAAACTTGTCGCAGGCACTCTCGTAGTAGACGACGGATGAGTCCCAGTTCTTAACGACCGCTATGGTGTCAACGTAAATGTCGGCGATTCCGTGGTTCAAGTTTTCCACCCTGAACTCTACTCCGTCAGCTACCTCTGCGGGAACGGAGAAGTTAAGTTGAAAGACCTGCCAAGCGTTCGCGGAGTTGAAGTCGCTTGCTCTGACGGAACGCTGCGCGAGAACCCTCTGGTTACAGTACACATCCAAATAGACGACGTAGTCTGTAGCTGCGTTGGCTGAGGTTTTCATGCGAAACTGGACAGCGTAGGGCATCTTGAACAATTCGGCGCCAGACTTGTCTGTTTTGAGGTAGGGACCGAAGAGAAAGTCCCCGTTCGATGAATCTGCCAAGGCGCGCATCACGGTGCCCGAGGAAGAGGTGGCATCGCTAAATGTGGACCACGAAGCGGCGGAATGTGGTTTGCCGCTGGCGTTCTCCTCAAAGACAGCGAAGTCTTGCTTTTTCACCGTTATTCGGTCGATGAACAGGTCGGCAACTCCGCTGTTGAAGTTGACAATTCTGAATTCCAACCCGCCAGCCATACTATGCGGTGCAACGAACGGCAACTGAAATTCCTGCCACTGGTTTGGAGCGGAGAAGAAGCTGCATCTGACAATGGAGTATTTCACTACGGTTCCCATGTTGTAGCAGACATCAAGGTACGCCACTTGAGCGTCCGACGTGTTTGCAGAGACCTTCAGCCTGAAGCTGGCGATTAAGGGTTCTCCAAGCAAAGCAAGAGCTCCCGAACCCTCCATGATGTAGGGACCATACATGAAGCCTCCATTGGACGCAGAGGAAGCAGCCTTCACGACGAGACCTGCCGCCGACGAGGAATCGTCGACTTCGGACCAGCTGCCGAACCGAGGTTTCTCGTAGGCGTTTTCCGCGAAGACCGTTGAGTCATCAGTGTAAGCCAGGCGCAGCCTTTTCAAGGTGCATCCCGCCTGTGCGGGTCCAAGAAGGCGCGCGGATTCCACCGTGAAGCTGACTTTCACGATGTTGAATTTGGCGATGTCAAGTTTGTAGAAGGCTCCTGCGACGCCCCAGTCGTGGTCGAACGCCCGCTGCAGAAGGGCCTTGACATCCACGGTCCACTTCGCTACGTTCCCTGAGAAGACTGTTACGTTGGCGAGTTCAGGGAAGGCATCCAAAGCGACCAAGTAGTTGTACGCGGATTGGTAGGGTGGTCCTCTGAAGCCTTCTCTCTCGTTTCCAGAGCAGCCTTGAAGGAAGTTGTATAGGTTCCAAGCCAAGTTTGCGCCGCCTCTGACAATGTACATTTCCAGCATCACGGTCCTGCTCGCGATGCTGTTGCGGTCCTCAACAGCAAAGACATCAAACTTGACTCCTGTCCACCCAGGGCTAGATGAAGTGTCCGTGGACCAGTTGCTGACTACGCCTTCCAGGGTTATGCTGTTCTTGTCGACGATTTTCAAGTCGGGCGGCTGATAGGACGGAGCAACAAAAGTTACGCGGTCACCCGAGTAGCCAGGGTTTGAGTACAGGGTCACCTGCGAGCCTTGGGTGAGTTTCAGAGAGGAAGCCATGTGGCTCCAGCTGTACAAGCCTAAGTCTTGCACATCTAACGTGAACGTTTGGCTGCTGCCGCCGTATCCGACGCCGTCGAAGAGGGTAACGGAGCCTTCAACCTTCAGCGAGGAGGCTCTGTCGCTCCAGTTTCCCCGCTGGCTTAGGTCGTAGATTTCGTTCTGGTAAGCTTCGTAGCCTTGGTCGAAGTTCGCCGCCATGTACGGCTCTCCCTGCACATCTTGCGCTTGCGAGTCGACGTTTCCGTCTTGGGTCCATCTGACGTAGTTGCTGGCGTCGCTGTGGTATAGTTCCAGACTTGTTGAGGACCACTCCCAGACTCGTGCATCCCACGCCCCGTCCTCCAGAGTCAAGCGCGGGTTTCTGGTCCATTCTATGCCTATGTTGTCGTAGGGAACGGCATCGACGGCGCGGACTTTGGGTGTTGAAGCTGGAAGCAAGGACAAGAACATGAGAAGCAGCAGCGCAACGGTAAAACTCTTCCCGCTCACTGTTTTGTCTCCATAGGCATCCAATGTTTGCCAACTTATCTGTTTTTCCATGACGAGGAAGAAAACTGGGTGAAAAGTGAAAAAGGCGCTTGATGCCAACTGGGTTTCAGAGGACTCAGTTCCGAGCCTTCACCAAATGAACCGAGATGCCCATTCGGACAGAGCAAGAAGAGAGTCAGGTGCTTTCTAAGACTCTCAGCCACTTCTCAACATAATGCTTCCTGTCGAACTCAGAAGCTTTCCTGACACAGTCGCGCCTAAAGGCAGGTGTATAGTTTTCCTTCCACAAGCCCACGGTTTTTTGCGTCATTTCCTCGTCCGTGCGCACGAGCCAGCCTGTGTGGTCGTTCACGACGCATTCGCTTGGACCCTGCGAGTCGTAAGTGACGACGGGCGTGCCGCATGCCATGCTTTCCAAAGGCACGTAGCCGAACGGCTCGTGGGTGAAGGGAAAAAGCGTGAACAGCGCGTTCGAGTACAACCGAACCAAATTTGGAGTGTCAACCCACCCGAGGCACTCGATGTTCGGATGTCGCAGAACGTTCTCGGGGACGGACTTCGTCTTGGAGCCGAACGCCTTCAAATGAACGCCTTGGTCAGCCACGCTCTTTATAGCGGAGTACTTGGTTTCCTTCCCGAAATAAGTCAGCACATAGTCTGACGTGGGCTTAGACGTTGAAGGCGCGAAAACGCCGCAGTCGATAGGCGGGTAAATCACATCATCGGTTTTCACGCCGAAGCTTGTGTACAACGACGCGCAAAACTTGGAGTTGGCTATGACGACCGAGGA
Source organism: Bathyarchaeia archaeon (assembly GCA_041946875.1). Lineage (GTDB taxonomy): Archaea > Thermoproteota > Bathyarchaeia > Bathyarchaeales > Bathycorpusculaceae > JADGNF01. The sequence goes on along the minus strand of JBHGBG010000033.1, from coordinate 17,502 downwards.
GTCACGGTACATCTGCTTGATAAGTTTCTCGTCCGCGTAGTCGATTATGCCTTTTAGAAAGTCGTAGGCTAACCGAAAACCCGTAGAAAGCTCTTCCTCCATGTCCCTCAATGCTAGCGAAGGCGGTCCCTGCAGGTACCATACCAACGCTGGAGTTGAGAAAATCTGAGAGAAGTTAATCACCCTAGAGGGTCCGTTTGGAGAACGTCGCGAGTTCAGCTTCAGCAACGCCTCCCTGAACCAAGTTTCAAACCACAAGACCGAGTTGCCGGAACGCTTGGTGAAGAGCCTCGCCTTCAAGTTAATAGGCTGAATGCCAGCCGCCTTCAGATTCTGTTCTACCCGCTTCGACATGGTCGGCGACACCATGGACACGCGGTAGCCTCGCCTCGAGAGTTCCGTCGCCAAATACATGGGCGGTCGGATGGAGCCTCCCAAGTCCAGCATGATGTCGCAGGCGAGGGTGAAATCCATTACATCATCTACTGACCCATGTTTGGGGTCTGTTTTTTAATATTCCTTTCGATGAAAACCGAGCATTTGTTGGCGAAAAAGGTCGACGCTGGTTGCGCCTATGTTGCTGGCTTATAAGCATAGACTGCCATCCGACCAACTCGGTAGACCTCCTCGAAGTCGGAGGAAAGCGAAGACTGACCGTACCAGCCCAGCCCGCTGATCCACCAGACAACGTACAGGTGACTCTGTCCGCTTTGGGCGAGGGCTTCCGCTACCTGCACTGGATTGTCATATTCGTACAGCACGACTTGGCGCTCGTTCAGCGTCAGCATAGCCCAGCCGTAGAACGCCCTATGCGCAAGCATCACCGCGTCGTCAGCTGCGTTGTCCCTAAACCACGCGAATGCCTTGGCGGTGTCCGCGCAGTCAGATATGGACACGGTGTTCTGCAGCATCGAGGACGGAATCTGGTATATGTAGCCGTTTAACTGTCCAGGGTTGAAGTACGGGAGCGGGTTTTCAGGCGTATCCATCATGAAGCCAAGGCTCAGAACAGCTGTCGTTACGGCAAGGTAGACGGCTGCGGCTTTGAGCGCAGTCATCTTGAACCACTTCCAAGGCATGGATCTGAGTCTGCTCATTCCTTCTGCCACGTAGAACGCGAGCGGGTAGATCAGCATCATTATCCATCGCAGGTTGCTTGGACTGACCAGTGGAATAAGCGACGCTATCAGGATTAGGACCAGCCATGTTCGCATCTGGAAGTCTCGGAAGCGCCTGAAACTCAGAATTGCCAGAGGCAGCAGGAACAGGAAGCAATACAGGAAGAAGCCTATTTCTCCAGCCAGCATCGCGGGGTAGGAGGAGTAGCCGAAGAGAGCGAGCCACCCGTCGCTGGTTGCGGGGAAACCGAAAATTAAGCGGAACTCGGATACGGCAGGGCTGAGGTACAGCGCCGCGAAGAAGACAATTGCTGACGGCATCGCGGTAGCCATCAGCTTGGCGGCGTCTAACCATTTTCTGCGAACCAGTCCATGCAGCACCGTGAAGGCGATCATGCCGAGCATGATGACGGCGACTAACTGGTTCGACAGCACCACGGCTGCCATCCCCAACGTCAGCAGCAAGTAGCGCTTCCACTGGCTTCTCCAGACGCATCCGGGGTGCATGAGCGTCAGAACCACGAAGAAGAAAACCAACGCGAGCTCGTTTCTGAGCAGGTCCCACGAAATTCTCATAGCCACAAAATACGCCGTCGCCAGTAGGGCGGTGAAGGCACTTTTTTTGGGCGACCAGTTCAAACCGATTTTGGCGTAGCCGTAGATTGACAGCCCCAGAAATCCGTGAAGCAGGGGCGGAACAATTTTCAGGACGAGGAGCAGGGGCCCGCCGAGCGAGACGAGGGATACGATGAGCGTATAGAACAGAGGGGCGATGGCTATGTAGTTCCATAGGTCGACGCCTCCGCTCAGCCACAGCGCCGTCGTTGGAGCGTAGTGCGCCATGGTGTCGAAGCCGACAACGTAGGGTCCCATCAGGACTTCTGGGATGACTCTGAGGAGGAGGGGAACGGCGAACGCCAGAAGCGGGTACAGGTGCTTCTTCTCGAGCAGAACGTTCATGCGTCCTAGTTCTTGGGTAGTGATTGTGCTTCAACTCTGCGTTTTGGTTTGGCGTCGACTGAAACGCTTTGCAAGCACCGCCGCCGCGGGCGAAATCACGATTAGTACCGCGAGAAGTGGTACAACGCTCTCTGAGCTCAATTCTGGCACGGGCACGGCGCCTTCCGCGTGCGCAAACGCCGCGACCAACGCAGCTAGCCGCTGTGCGTCTTGCAGGTCTCTTGCGGGCGTCAGGGCATAGGACAGTTGGAGGCGTTCGCCTTGGAGGAAATCTCGGGCGGCAAAGCCGAATTCAAGGGTTTCATAGGCTGATGCACCTCTCTCGTCGAAGCATCTCACCACGTTGGGTTTTCCTGAGGCTACGGTTACGCCGAGGGTGTAGCCGTCGTTTGCTGTGAAGATGAGAGAATCATTGACGGCGAGGCGGATTTCTGTTGCTTCTTGGTTCGTGGGGGAGAATCGGTAGTAGTCTGCTTCATCGGTTTCCATCCGCACTTCCATGTCGCTTGGCGTGGTGGGCGAGTTTTCCTGAACGTTGAAGTGGTGCAGCATCGAGACGGAAGCTTGGACGTTCTGCTTGAAGGTCAGGCCTTTTTCGAAGAGAATGCCATAGGGAGTCAGGTAAGTTGTGACCTGGTATTCCACGTAGGGCACGTTGTTCTTCAGGTAAGCCCAGCGGATGGCGATGGCTTTTCCCGGGTTAATGGTTACGTTTTTGATGTCGCCGGGCCACCTCATCTCGACGGGTTCGCCGTTCACGAGTGTGTTCATCTTGAAATCATCTACGCCAGTCAGTTCCCGTATGCTCTGGAAAGTGGCGTCGTGGGCCCTTGCGGTTGTGTAGGAAACAACCGAGATGAGCGGGGCTCCTGAGTCGCTTTGTGCGTCTCTTCTTGCGTAGATGAATCTGCCGTACGGTGAAGTTAGCATGGCGAAGGGTGTGTTTTCTCCCTTTACCACGATGTCGGAAGAGGTTGCATCGTCGTACCACATCATGACTGGAGTGTGGGGCGCTTCAGGCGCCAAGCGTTCAAGATTGTCTCGCAGGTCAACAGCGTTGACGAAGGCGTATTGTCTCCGCTGGAGTTCTCGGATGGAGTTTCTCCAGACGTCGAAGACCTCAGAGTTCTTAAGGTAGGAGACTTCGATGGGGTAGCTGACGGTCATCAGCTGATTGTACTGGCTGTTGAAATCTATCAGGTCCAGAATCTTCCCGAACTTCCCAGTTGCTTCCGCAACGCTGCTGCGCTGAAGCCCTGTCGCATCCGCCTGGAGCAGGTCGTTTGGGTGGATAGAGCCCCAGTTCCGCGAGTTCACCGCCATGTAGGCGTAGCTTGGATTGCGGGTTATCCAGTGTGCTTCCCAGATGTTGATTTCGTCCTCCTTGGTCGTTCCGGGGGCGTTTGCCGAGAACTTGGATGGCTTGTAGGGTTGGAACGGCGAGCCTTCCCAGTTTGCTCCGGTCAGGTTGTCGCCTGTGCTGAACCCTCTGTAGCTGTAGTCTTCGCCCTCCTCCCAGAGGTTGAAGAATGAGAGTTTCACTCCGTGGTCTGCAAGCACGGAGTATGTTTTGGAGCTGGCGGAGAAGCCTGCGACGAAGTACGGGCACCATCCAACCCTGCTCTTGAACGTGTCCAGCGTATAGTTCAAGACGCCCATGTCCATCGCGTCGTCGGGCGCCACGAAGAGTCCTAACTGCTCGCTTCCAGTCGAAATTCCATACTTTGCGAGGGTTTGCTTGAGCCAAGCCAGCTCTTCAGGGTTGTCAAACGTGTTCAGCCACGTCACAATCATCAACTCGTCCATGGGAAAACCTTCGGTCTTCAGCAACGAAAGCGCTTCCTGGAACGTTTGGTGCATTTCGGGCAGGCTAATCGATGGGTAGTAGGTGTCGTAGTGGAGAATGACCGCGGCTTGAACGTTGACAGAGGAATCGGCTGTCGCTGAAGCAACTAGGTAATTGGCATTGACGAGCACAAGCGTGGTCACTATTGTTGAGATAAGCAGCAGTGCCAAGATTCGTCTATTTCTTCTCAAGGCATTAGCACCAGAATAGTCAAATCTCTTTGCAGGGGCTGCGTGGGGCTCACCTTTGTGCGTGAATAGTCAGAGAGTGGCTGAACGCTGTGAAAAACCTCGTCAAAACAGAGTAGAGCACTAGATAGGTAGTTGCGATAAAGCGATTGTTTTCGTGATGGGAGAACATCTTTGGCACGTAAGTCCACTGTCTTTTGACCGTTACGATGTATCCTTTTTGCTCGAGCGACAGCTTCAGAGACTCTGCGTCGAAACGGAATGACTCGACGCCAGAAGGTTCTGCTTCCCCAAAACCGCGTTTTAGAACATTCACCGTAAGAATCTCGAGCGGTTTCGGAAGCTTGGCCGGCTCGTCTCCTAGCGTAAAAGACCGAGACACCCGAAGGGCTTCACGTATGGCTTTGTAGGGTTCAGGCAGATGATGCATAGACTCACAGCTGAAAGCATACTCAAAGGCTTGATCCTTAAACGGCAGGTTCTCCGCATCCGCGCAGACGACTGCACCATCCATTTTGCAGTACTTAGTCTGAATTAGCGTGAGTTGGCAGAAAGTCGGGGAAAGGTCTACTCCCACGTATATTCCTCCTTTTTCGCCTATAAGTTTGGCAAGCCAGCCGGGGCCGCAGCCGACGTCGAGAATCCTCTTTCCTTGCGGGTTCTTCATTCCGCTCAGAATTGTCCGTGCGTTGTCCATATGAACCTTCGTCCAGAGCGCTCCCAAAGAGGCAGGTTTCTGCAGTGCGAAGATACTTTGGTCATACTCTGAAAGAAAGAGTTCCCAAGATTGAACATCTCTCAGTTTCTGTTCAACCGCTTGCTTCAATGCACAACCTCTACGATAGAGGATTTGTCCAAGCGCCCGTCGCCGTCTGTGTCTTCATACTTGATGATGACGGCCTGCCCGCCCAGGTTCCATGTGCTGAAGTTGCTCAGAGCTTCGCTCGCGATTCGAGTTCCGTCTCCGCCTAATCCGTAGACTAAGGCGACTTGGCGTCCATTTTGGTCTTGAAAGACCATTATTACGCCGTAGTCTGTTGCGACTCTTCCGTTGGCGTCGAACTCCATCTTATAAGTTAACCCAGAAACCGGAACGTACAAGAATGCACCCGTGGAGTTAGTCGTCATGACAACAGGGGCCAGCAGGTTGCCACCTTGCCAACGTGAGCTATTGTAGTAGTAGGCGAGGCTGTTTACGTCTGGTCCACCAATCACAATCAGGTTCGCCGCGTTGTCAAGCAGCGTTGGGTTCGCCCCGTTCGGGTCGTAGGTGATGACCCATGTGTCCATGGCTGCGTTCAGCAACCCGAACGATGCCTCTCTTGCGAGACTTCTCATGATGAGCATTCCGCCCAGCGCGTCAATCGTGCCCGCGGCGCCTACTGGACCGTGCGGTTGACTCTCGCCAATTACGAGCTTCGTGTTGTTCGCTACGTTGCTGTCCACGAAGGGGAGAGGATACTTGCCCAAGTCAACTCTCGCCATAGGGGGGCTTGTTGGAGGAGGACTCTGCGAGGGGCTTGCTGAAGGCGTGGGGGAGGCTGTCGGGCTGGAGCTGGGGCTGGAAGACGGACTTGACGTTGGGGGTGGCGGAGTTGGCGTAGGGATGTACGTGGGCGACGGGGAAGGAGTCGGGTTGGGCATGCCGGCGATGGCGTATCGGGCAGCGCCAATCAACAGTCCATTTGTCTTGTCGATCAGCGTTGAGACGACGCGTCCGTCTTCGTCGACGCCGTCCATGTATCCGCTGTCGGGCTGGGAGAGGCGGGACAGGATGTAGGTCATCATGTTCCTCGTGAACTCTGTGTTGTGCAGGGCAAGCAATCCAGCAGCTGCTTTCAAGAAGACAATCGGCTTGATGCCAACGTCGTTACCTGCGGGGTCCTTAATCACCCATGTTCGTCCGTCAGGGTTGACTACCGACTCGTAGACGTATGAGATGTCGCTTAAGCCGGTGTTTCCTTCGCTGAAGGCAACGTACTTGCCTGTAGCTTCGTACCTGGCTTCGTGTGCCTGGTAGACTTGGTCCGCCAAGCCCGTCACCCTAGCGTCTGCAGGAAGCTCAAAGACCGAATGCAGGATGACCTCGCAGGTGAGGGAAGCCGCCGGCACGGTGACTCCGTAGGTCTCCACTCTGGGGGCGGTAACGATGGCGTTAATGATGGCGTCCGCTATCGGCGGGAATTTTTCAGGCCAGAAGAAAGCGAAACCCCGGGCAACGTAGTAATCGTATACGCTGAGGCGACCCACCAGCAGATCCAGCGCATGCATAAAGGGCTCGTAGTTGGTTCTGTTGTAGACAATGTAGTTGACGCGACTCGTCAACTCGGGCCTGAGCGTTTTCAGGTTCTGGAGGGCAACGAGCAGTTTTCCGGTGTCGCAGGCGTTCGCTTCAGCGTCGCCGTATCGTCCGCCGGTTCCTTGGTCGTACCAGACGTACGGAAGGCGTATGGCTGTGAGTTCGCGGTTTTCGAGGAAAGTCAGAATCTTGTCGAACCGGTAGTCTGAACCCCAGGTTCCAGTTCGGCTGACTATGCCCAGTCGTTCAGCGTCGATTATGGCTTGGATGTACAGTCCCAGGTCCCAGTCCGTGAAGTAGGGCCAACCGATCCCAGCGCCGTGCAGCCCAGTCTGTGCGTTGACGCCTTTCCCAGGCTGGAAGTAGTTCCATGCGTTCTGGGCGATTTGCATCCAGTACGTTTGGTCGCCGACGGGCGATTTCTGCTGGCCGCCTCCCATCGGGATGAAGACGATAGCGGCACTTACGATGGTAAGCGCAATCAGGAGGGTGACAAGGAGGTACTTGAGCTTCCGTTTCACTCGGAAACCTCCTTTGAGGCGCGTTTGCCGCGTCGAGCTCTGCATAGGCAGGCGGCGGTGAGGGCAAGGTTGTTGGGTAGTTTCAACGGCGGTTTACCTCTCTGAGACATCGTGCAGATTTATACGGTAGAGTTATTTGGAAGTCTGTCTTAAGACTTTGGGTTTTCCAGAAATTAGAACAGGGCGGAACGGAGGAGCTGTCACGTGTTTTCAGAGCGAAGCACTCCTGCAAAGATATCGTACATGTCTCGGGCGTACTTGCGCCAAGTCAGGCTTTCCTGCACGAACCGCTGTCCGCGCTTTACCATGTCCTCCAATACGCTGGGGTGATTCAGGGCGAACAGGATTTTCTCGGCAAGCGTGTCTGCAGTTGGGTTAATCAAGAAACCTATGTTTTCTCGGGCAATCACGTCGGCTGCGCCGCAGTCACTGGAAACTATCGACGGTTTCCCAGCGGCAAGCACCTCGAAGGGAACCAGACCGAACGTCTGGTTACTGACGGGGTAGAGGTTCAGGTCGCAGGCTTGATACAGCAGCCGCAGGTTCTCCTGCGAGTCGGCGTCGGTGAAAACCACGTCGTCCCCTAAGCCTAACTGTTCCGCTTCTCGCTTCAACGACTGCTCCAAGGCTCCTGTGCCTACGATGGCGAGCTTCGCGTTGGGCACCCGCTTCTTCAACATGCTCAATGCTTTTATGCTGATGGAGTGGTTTTTTGAGGGCACCAGCCAACCCACATGCAGCAGCAGTGTGGTGTTCTCGAAGCCGAGTTTCTGCTTTGCGTTGGGTATCGCTTCTGAGAAGAAGTCGTAGTCAACGCACGGGGGGATGACTCTTGAGGTGCGTCCGTAGCGTTCCTCGATGAGTCGAGCGTTGAGTTTGGAGTAAGTGACTATAGCGTTGACTCCGCGTTTCACTATGAGCTTGTCCATGGGCAGGGCGAAGTTGAGCATCATGCGGAAAAACAGGCTTTTTTCGTAGAGTTCTTTGGTTTGCCTGTAGGGTCCCAGGACTTCGCTGCAAGTCCACACGACGGGTTTCTTGGTCTGTGCGAGAAACGTTGCCCAGTAGGAGGGAAAGTTGAAGACGTTCAGGACGTCGAATTCCCTCGCGTGTCTGCGCACAAGTCTGAAAAGTGTGTAGCACTCCCTAGACATGGATTCCACGGCTGTCCTTGACCCCGTGATGGTCGGCTCTGGGAGAGGCTTGCCGGGCTGGAGGAACCGCAGGTTTTTGAGTTTCTGGGGGAGCCCGTTTAGGTTCACGGACAGCGCAGCCACTGCCACGTCACATCCCATCGCTTTGAGCTCTTGCGCGGAGTGGAGTACGACTTTTTCGGCTCCTCCTGCAAAGATGTGAGGTGTGACCATCAGGACTTTCATGGTTGAGGCTTCCCTTGGATGAAGCGCTTTGGATACAGAAACGCGAGAACCAGTGCTAGGGCTGCTGTGCCAGCTACGGCCACAATGAAACCCTGTGCAACATAGTCGGCGCCCATGTACCTGAGTGTGTACGGGCTGCTTTGGGCGTAGACCGGGAACAGACTGGCGAAGTTGAAAATGCGTATAGGGGATGAAGCGCCCGCGGGCTCAAGCTCCCAGTATTCATTTACTGCTTCCAGAAAAACCACGTAGTCTGCTGTTGGGTTCACGGTGTATTCAGAACCTGACAGCATGCTGTAGCTGGGAACATCTGGAGCTGATTGGGGCTGCATCGAGGAGTCGTCCGCATGATTCTCCAGCGTTGCCATATTAAACCTTGCGTCGTCCGCCTCGGCTTCCACCGCTATCCTGTGGCTGCCGCGAGACAGGTTAAAGGGTCCGATTTCAACTACCGTGGAGAACGCTGCGCCGTTTCCGTTTAGGTGCACGTCTTCCGCGTGCCCGTCGACGTAGACCTTGACGATGGTGTCTTCGTCTGGGCTTTGGAAAGCTAGTTTCAGCGTGTAGGCGTCGTTGTTGAACACGTGGAGCTCGGTCTCGGCAGTCGAGTTCTGGAGGCGTATGAGTCTTCCGTTGACTGCGTTCGGGTTCACGACTAGAGCGTTGCGGTCGTAGTTCCACACACGGTCGTCAAAGAGGTAAGTCAACTTTGCCCCTGACGCTTGAAGGGCGGCTTGAACGTTCTGCTCAACCTCGCTCACGGCGCTCGCGGGCGCCAGAAGTACTTTTGAGACTGCTGCAGGACCGCCCAAGTCTGAAACTTGAAGTGCGCTCTGCGTATTCAGGTAGTAGCTGCCGATTTCTATCCATCTGTACGAGCCCTCGGCCTTGTTGGTGGGTTTGAACACGTAGTTTGACCCTTCTACGGTGAAGTTTATGCCCTGCGCATAGGGTAGCCCATCGCAAACCTGGATTAAAACCCGATACAAGTCAGGTTTGGGCGCGTTCAGCGGGATTGTCATGGTGTGCTCGCCCTCTGTGTACATGAACCCGTCGGGAACTGCGTTTGGAGTGGCGTTGAAGAAGGACCAAATCAGGTCGCCGCTCACCCACTGAATCCACGGGTTCGTCGATACCGGAGCATACAGCCAAGGCTTTACGATGTAGTTTTCACCCAGGAAAGAGGCGAGCATGCTCCAGTACGGGTCTCCTTGGAAAAAGACTGAGTGTGCTTCGCCAACCAACTTCTTTGCTATGTTAATGTTGTCGTCCAGAAAGGCAGGCGGGTATCGGCTGAAGTCTAAGTTCAAACTATTCAGAGAAAAGAGCAGGTCTCTGTCACCGACGACCAAAGAAAACCCGTCGGTCTGGTACATGTGAGGCAGCGCGTACGGGTTCTCATACACAAGGATTGACGAGAAATTCTTCACCAGCCTAAGGTCACTTTGGCTGCTCCACAACGCCTGCGTGTTCGACCGAGAGAGAGGAGCCATGTCAGAACGGTATGACGGCATGTCGGCATCCGTTCGCAGCACGACGTACTTGACTCCGAACATGCCCAAGAACCTGCCAAGGTCACTTGACCTGTTCGCGTAGAGCGCCGCGTAGGCCCAGCGAACGAATTGTGCTGACTGCGTCAGGTCGCTGTCGCTCTTCACTTCGAGCGTGGGCTGTGCTTGGAGAGCAACGTACGGGTCGAGGAACCATCTAGATGCCCAGGGATAAGTCGTAGCCCAAATCGCAGGAGGGAAAAAGGCAACTCGGAAGTCGCCCTCCTGAGATGCGAGCCAGCTGTTGAACTCTTGATATTCCGTCGGGATTTGAACAGTTCCCACGCTGCCGCCTATGTCGCCCGTTACGAATTGCCAAGAAGCCGCCGAGATAAGTAGCGAAATCAGCAGTGCAGGCAAAATTTTCCGGAAGACCGAATGGTTCTTCGTTTTGACCAAGTGCCGTTTCAAGCCCTCAGCCGCCAACGCCACGAAAAACGCCGTGGAGAAAGCCGCCAGCATGAAAAACTTGCTGACCTCTCGGAACATCCCGAAGCCAGGAACATTGACGAAAACCCACTGGTACACCGGCGTCAGGGGTGGAAGCACCAAGATTACCAAGACCACGGAGAGGAAGCCTAGAACAGCGAAGAACTGGACTTGCTGACTTCCCACGTTTATCAAGTACGGCGAAGGCTCCCCAGCGGAACCGCCGTTTCGCCACCATCGGTACAACGAAGTGAAGCCGCTTCTCCACCAGAGCAGGACGAAAGCAGCGATAACGATGGCAATTAGGGAAACTTGGGGTATCAAGGAACTCCCGATGTCCATAGGGGAGAAAGCCACCGTAGCCTCCTCAGGTCTCGTCGAGTACACAGGGGCATTTGCCATAACAAGCTGGTAGAAGAACGGAAAAGCCGCAATGACCGCCGTAACCAACATCACGCTTCCCTGAACGCCTCGAAGAACGGCACGTCTGGCTATCCCCGCCTTCCCAGCAAACGCCAAGTCGAACGCAGTGTAGAGCATCGCAAACAGGATAAACATGAAAGCCACCTGAGGACTCAGATAAATCATCAACCCCGTGAGCACACCACAGACAAACATACTCAACTTACCGCCCTCCTTCATGACCTTCAAGAAACAAAGGACGGCAAACGGAAGCACCGCGTAAGTCATAAGCACAGTGTTGTGACCATACTGCCACCTGCCCAGAGTAAACGGGTTGAAAATCATGAAGAGACCAGCCACGAAACCAGCCGTCTTCGATTTGAACAAATACTCGAAAGCCAAGTAGAAACCGAACCCAGCCAGAGCCATCAACAGGACCAGCAGGACCTTGTGGGCGAACGCCACAGAACCAAGAATAACCGACAGCCCGATTAACGGAAGGTTGTAAACCGCGTTCCCGGTCAGCAGAGACGGCGAACCAAGGTTGGACTTATAATCCCACGGAAAATCGTAAGGACGAGACAACTGATCCAGCCTGTACATAGGCGCAAGATCATGAAAAGCGACAGGATCACCATTCACGAAGAAAGACCTCAAGCTAATCGCCGAAATCACCACGAAGACGACGAACGCCAGTGCATGGACCCTGTTAAGAGGCATAGCTTGAAAACGCTTCGCCATTATTTTAACGCTATGTTCCTGAAGCCCAGAACCTGAAAAAACAGGAAAATAACAGCCACCCTACCGCGACAGGAAACCAACGACAGCGCTGAAGCTCTTCAAAGCAACCAGGAAAAGACAGCCCCAGAACACGCTGAAAGATCTGCTGGAATTGCGCACAACCTGTGCCAAAACCGACACCGACAGCCTAAACGTCAAGGCGTACGGAGCCTCAGCCTCCTTATCCCTGAACGCCGTTATCGATTGCCCATAAGACAAGTATTTTCGCACAGCACTCTTGGGCGAATCCGTCTCAAAGTGAAACACGCGGCTCCTGCACCAAGTATCTCTCAGCTTCTTCGACTTGAGCCGCTTGTAAAGCTCATAGTCCTCCCACCAACGCAAGTCCTCGGTGAAAGCATGATTCTCCAGCAAATCACTCCTCTTGTAGAACCGCGGAATACCACCCTCAGACCCCCAAGTCTTTTCCACGCTGTTCTTCCACAGGGCAGAACATTCCCCCCAGAATTCCTTGCCCACAAACACTTCAGGAATCTTCACCGCGTCAAAACCGCATTCGGAACACAGAAAAACGCAGTCTTCAACCACGCCTTCGCTCAGCCGCTGGTCCGAATCGACAAAAAGCACGTACATGCCCCTCGAGCAGCCGATGCCCACGTTCCGAGCTAAAGCTTGGGTGCCACGATGGAGAACGAAGGTGGCGCCGAAGCCTTCAGCGATGTCTCGGGTGCCGTCGACGCTGTAGTTATCCACCACGATGATCTCAACATAGGGGTAAGTCTGCCGCCTCAAACCCTCAAGGCACACGGGCAGGTTTCGTGCAGAATTATAGGTGGGAACAACGATGGACACGAGGGCTTTCTCGCCGCCGTCCGAGGCACACGTCAACGAGTCAGAAGCTCCAGATAAGCCTCTTCGTACTCTCCAGCGACGACGCTCCAGCTCTCCTTCTGAGCAAAACTCAAGTTCTGCTCCGACATCCTCGCAGCCAGATTCTCGTCAGACAGCACGGTCATGATGGCTTCCTTCAACGCCTTCACGTCGCCCACAGGCACCAGAAGCGCTGAGGCGCCATCGTCGATTATCTCCCTAATTTCGGGCAGGTCAGACGCCACGATGGGTCTGCCGAAGCCACACGCGAGGTGGAAGACGCCGCTCGTTCCAGTCGTCGTGAAATAGGGAATCACAACCACATCCGCCATCCTGAAAACCTGCTCCAACCGCTCTTCTGGCACATAGCCCAGAAACTCCACCTTCGGAATCCGCTTCTTGGAGAACTCTTCCAAGAAGCCTGGAAAGTTCGGGTGGCTGGTGCCTGCGACGACGAGCCGGACGTTCTTCTTCTCCTGCCGCAGCTCGTCGAAGGCGTTCATCATCACTGGCAGCCCCTTGTAGGGTCCCATGTGCCCGAAAATCAGGATGACCTTCTCCTCTGGATCCACGAGCGGAACGTTGCTTGCCGCGGTTCCGTGCGGTATGTACTGGACTCCCCGGTGCCCATACCGCGCGTTCAAGTAGTTCGCGTAAGAACGCACCGTCACGACAACGCGGGGCGCCGAAAGTATGAGCTTCGTTGCGACGAAGATGCCCATCCTGTTCAGCATGCTGGGCTTCAGGTTGACCTTCTCTAAGTCCACTTTCTCGCCTAAGTTGTGCACTTCTGCCAAGACTTTGAAGCCGAGTATGCGGCAGAGGAAAATGAGAGACAAACCCGTGAAGTTGGCCAGCCTGCCCCTCCCGAAGCTCTGGAAGTGCACGTTAAAGTGAACAATGTTCGGTCTCAGCCGAATCAACTGCGGGATGATGCTCAGGATTGAAAGCGCATTGTCTGCCCGCCAAACCCTCAAGACTCGAACCTTCGAGTCTCCAGTCGAGGCTCCCTTGGAGCCGCGGGTCTTATCCGCCAACAGGTAAATTTCGTTAATCGCTGGTCTGTTTGCCAGCTCCGTCACCAAGCTGTGCGCGTATTCGCTCAGTCGAGCGCGGTTGGGCGGGTACGAGGAAATGAAAGCCACGCGCAGGGCTGCGCCGGCTCGGGAGAAGATGCTGGGCGTGGTGAATCCCAGTTTGGTTGTTTTGCCCCAGACGCGCTGCCTGCGGAAGATGATCTGCAAGAGTGCCCAGCCTGCGACGAACATCTGCATGAACCAGTATGCGTAGATGAACGGTATCCAAAGGACGTTTCGGGCTTTGATGGGTTTGACGGCGAAAACCATGGAGACGCCCAGCGAAAGCAGCATCACCGTTGTCAAGGCCACGACGATGAAGGCGCTGAAGGGGAAGAAGCTGTCTTGGGCGTTGAAGACTATGCTGAGTCCCCAGTTAACGTAGCTGGCTAGGCAGACGATCATGACGAACGGGCCGATGAGGGACATCTCTGCGTCTATGGTCCGCCTGTTCCTGTTCTCCAGCAGTGACCCGTATTTCAGGGCGGCTTCCATGTAGCCGCGGTACCACCTGGTGCGCTGCGTGATGAGCCCGCGCAAGTTGCTCGGAGTCTCCTGTCCTGAGCAGATGTCGGGTGCGAACTTGACTGTGTGGCCGTTCTTCACGAGTTTCAGGGAGAGCTCCACATCTTCGGCAAGTGATTCTTCCCAGCCGCCGACTTCTCTGAGGATGCTGCTTCGGATGAACTGGCAGCTTCCGGTCAGGGGGACGAAGAGTTTCAGCTTTTCTCTGCCGCCGAGGAGACCTTGGAACCAGGCTTTGTCCTCCATGGAGGCGACTCGGGTGAGCATGTTCTGTTTCTCGTTCAGGCTTGAGGTGCTGCCCTGCACGGCGGTTACGGTTGGGTCTTCGAAGTAGGCTGCCATCTTGTGCAGCACGTTCTTTTCAGGGATGCTGTCTGCGTCGAAGACGCCGACGAACTGGCCTGTGGCGTGGGGTATGGCGAGGTTAAGCGCTGCGGGTTTGCCTCTGGAGGCTTTCTCGCAGATGACTTTGACGATGCCGGGGTTTTTGTCGGCGAACTTTGTGCATATTTGTGGGGTCGCGTCTTTGGAGCCGCCTTCGACGACGAGGATTTCCATTTTCTCCTTGGGGTAGTCGAGCTTTAGGAGGGCGCCGAGGCAGCGGCCGATGACGGCGGCTTCGTCTTTGGCGGGCACGATTAGCGAGAACTTGGGCAGGTCTGCCGTGTCTTTGTACTGGCGTTTCTGTCTGTTTCTGAGCCCGGCGAAGAGGATGCGGGCGTGGTAGGCTGCCCAGAAGAGGATGATGCCGAGCAGGATGACTGAGATGATGGAGAAGACGTTCATGGAGGCGCCTCCCGTGTGGGCTGTGGGATAGTTGGAGGCGCTGCTGGCTGCTTTGGCGCGAATTTTGAGCCTGAGTTTTTCGTGCGCATGTTTCTCCTGCTTTGTCAGTCACTCTATGCGTGTTCAGCCATTAAAGGATGCCCGTTGAGCCTCATGATAGCCAGGTATCGAACAAAGCCCATGTCCGTTGCCCACGCGTGTGCGGTTCTGTTTCCCCATGCTTTGGCGATTGCGCTGAGGGTTTTGGCTGTGGGTAAGCCTGTATGCTTGATGGCGCGTGAGAGTCTGGTTTCCAGAAGCTCGTGGAGCTTCTGTGTTATGGTGAGGAGGCTGTTGGCTAAGGTGACGCTTCGAACGTTGGTTCCGACTCTTATGGTTAGGTCGACAAGTGCTCTGTCTATTCTCTGTAGCGCTTTGAACCACACTCCTGAGCGCATGGCTTTCGTCTTTAGTTTCTGCAGGTGTGCCTTGTCGAGGAGACGGTAACTGTGTTCTTGCCGCGGCATCCTAGACATAGTTATTTGTTCCTTGCCTAGCTTTCATGTTGTCTGCTTTTATATTTTGCCTTCAGTTCTGGCGGTGAACGTGCTGTTCCCGCTGCATGCTCCTGAATCGGTGACCGAAAATTTAACGAGTTGTCTGCGCGGGGTTTGCGTTTGGCATGTCTTTCTGATGCCTGCAGAAACCATACAGCGTGTCGCTATGGTTGGTTCATGAAAGCGACGAATTCGTCAACCGTTCGAGGTTCCAGCACGTAGTTGGTCCGCCGTTCCTCGCCGATGGTGGAGTGCGGTTTGGGTCCGTAGTCGTGTCCGGGGTAGACTTCGATGTCGTCGCTGAGTTTCATGAGTTTGTGGAAGAGGCTGTCGTACAGGCTGCGGCTGTTGCCTCCTGGCATGTCGGTTCTGCCGCATTCGCCCACGAACAGCGTGTCGCCCGTGAGGAGCTTGGTGCCGTTGACGAGGAGGCAGATGCTGTCCGGCGTGTGCCCTGGGGTGTGGATGACTTTGACGGGTATGCCGCCGACGTTTATGGTGTCGCCGTCGGCGACTTTGATGTCGGCGCTGCTTCTGGAGAGCGCGTGGACTACGGTTTTGGCGCCTGTTGCCGAGCGGAGTTCCTGGTTGCCCGCGGTGTGGTCCGAGTGTCCGTGCGTGTTGAAGATGTACTTGAGTGTGAGGTGTTCGGTGTTGAGGATGCGGGTGATTTCGCCTGCGTTGAAGCTTGGGTCGATGACTGCGGCTTCGTGTGTGGCTTCGTCTGCTGTGATGTAGGAGAAGTTGTCGCCGTGCTGCTGAACCTGCCTGAACAACATAAGCATCGATGTTCAGAGATTCTCGTTTGAGCCTTATAACCATGTCCGTAGCGCTGGTTGACGCAAGCACAGATTGGTTCATAATCGTTTGATAAGTCTTAATTTCCTGTTTGCGTAACAAGATTACGGGATGACCGTGCGCGTCAAGATAGACTCTGAAGGCAGGCTTCAACTGCCGAAGAAAGTCAGGAAACAGCTTGGAGACACGGTGGTTCTCAAGGAGACTCCCGAAGGATACCTCATGCTTCCTGAGAAAACGTTTGTTGTGGAAGAATTCAAGAAACTAATTAATTCAGAGCCGAGACGAACGGGCAAGCCTGAATTCTGGTCGCCACAGGAAATGAAAGCAATCTGGAAAAAGAAAGTTTGATGCTGGGCTGGACTCGAACATGCTATTCTGCCAAGCAACGGACATCGATTATCCCGAGCATGAGTCGGAAAGAACTGAATTACATAGCTGCGGACTGCGATTCCTGATTTTGCGGATTATCAACTGCCTACTAACTAGACCACTGTCTAACTAATACTAATAACAGTAAGATAATGTGTATATCTAACAGTAATAGCTGAGAGAACAGTAGCGTTATTGAGTTTACAGTAGAAGATGCAAGGTATCCTGAGCACGAAAAGTGGCTAGCATCGGAGATAGAACGCTTAGAACAGTGTGACACATTCAGAGAATTAGACGTTTACATGTGTGTGGGTTTTCTCCCCAAAGTCCTTTTTTTAAGGCGAGACTGGGAGAAGTTTTATTGATATTGGCTGATAGAAGTCATCAAGCTCTGTGGTGTTGTTTGGTCTAACTTCAAAGAGGCTTGTTCCAAATACAACGTCACCAAATCTGAAAGTTGCGCTTTTAACATCAGGTCCAAGTATGTGAGGTTTAAGAGGCGTTTGTAAGTGAACGTATATTTGGTCTTCTATAGAATTCGCTATGTCTTTGTATACGAAATACTGGTGAGGCTCGCCACTCATGTCTGCTATGTAAGTACTGTCTAAGGCATCCATTCTGAGATAGCGTGATGTTTGAATTCCTAAGGCGTTTAGGTATGTGTAATTGAACGCTTTGACTCTAACAGTCACCAAACCATCGTAGGGCGTGATTACCTTCAAATTAATATGCACATAACCAGAGAAAACTGATAAGCCTGCACTACCGTTTTGGTCGTAGAGTAGAGTTTGAAGTGTTGAAGTTTCTGTAGTGTTAGCAAAAATGAATGGTTTATAATTATACAGAGAATTCTGCAAATCCAAGTTTTGTCTCTGCAAATCTACGTTTATGTCTGAATAGTGGTTTGCATAAATCAACGCAACCAAGGTAATTGTCGCTAATAATATGCTAATGATGGTGTTACCATAATCCGAGAACCATCTTAGCCACTTGTTCTCTTTTTTCCAAACCCTAATTCTAAAAGTCTGCATGTTTTATAATATAACTCTAAGAACATATATTTTTAGATAGTGATAGAGACGCGAAAACTAAAAGCGTAACGAAAG
>JBHGBG010000032.1:0-27482 GCA_041946875.1 Bathyarchaeia archaeon | reverse complement strand
AATGAGTTTCTAATAGGCTCCAAATACGTTCGCGTCTGCTTTCCTGTGCAGTTGGCTTTTTCAGATAGCCCCAGAAACTCGCTAGTCTGCAACTTCTTCTGTCCAGCTGACGCAGAAGCTGCGAAGATTGGAAAAGACGATGCCTTCGAAGTGCGCACCCTTAAGTCAATGTAGCAGACACCACGAGATGAATGACCTCTGCTACCAAGTTACTGAAGGACTGAAAAGGATTTTTAACTCTGAACCCACGTAGTAGCAATGGTCGATACGCGAGGACTAAGGCATGCGAATCGTGTTCCGAATAGGCGGCTCAGTCGTCGCCTCCCCAGTCAACACCGAGCTCATGAGCAAGTACGCTAAAACATTAAAAGCCATAAAGGCGCAGGGCCACGAGGTTGCCGTCGTTGTCGGCGGTGGCGCATTAGCCCGCGAATTCATCGGCATAGCTAAAAGCCTAGGCTTAGATATGCAGGCACAGGACGAAGTCGCCATCTCCGTCTCGCGCCTCTTTGCGCAGCTGTTGCTCAAGAAACTCGGCGCCTCAGCCTGCAGCAAAGTAGCCGTAACGCTGGATGAAGCCGCGGAGTGCCTCGCGGAGAGAAAAATCGCGGTGATGGGCGGACTGAAGCCCGGAATCACAACGGATGCCGTCGCCGCCTTGGTCGCCGAACACGTCAACGCTGACCTGCTTGTGAAGGGCACGGACCAAGAAGGCATCTACGACAAAGACCCGAGAAAGCATTCTGATGCGAAAAAGCTGGACCGCGTGTCTCTGGACGATTTGATGGGCACGCTCTCGGAGGGCGAGCACAAGGCAGGCATGCACCAGATAGTCGACCCTGAGGCTGTGAAGGTTCTGAAACGCAAACGCGTGAAGCTGATTGTTGTGAACGGGTTCAAGCCTGAAAACTTTTTGGCTGTGGTTGCCGGTGAGAGAGTGGGCACGGTCGTAGAATAGTCCTGTGCCGCGTTGTTGTTGCGTGTTGTTACTGCAATAGACTTAAATATCACTGTTGATATCACACTTGATATCACATTTGAGCTAACGTGACCAAAATGCTCAACCATAAAGACCTCCACGGATTCGCCAAACGCAATTGGATGCGGCACACCGCCGCCGTCCCCAAAGGCTTCATACGCTACCACGTACTCGAAGCCCTAAGCCAGAAACCGATGTCCGGCTCCGAACTCATAGAGTCCATCGAGAAACACACGGGCGGATTCTGGAAGCCCAGCCCAGGCTCCATCTACCCGCTGCTAAGCTGGCTGCAGGAAAAAGGCTTCGTCAAAGAACTGCCCTCAGAAAACGGACTGAAACGATACGAACTCACAGCGAACGGAAAAGTCTTCTTCGAAGAACAGAAAAACATGCGGCGAAGATTCCGCGAGCAGGCAGGCTTCGCGCCCGGAGCGTTCTTCGACAACTTTCTCACGAAGATTCCGCCCGAGAAAACCGTGGAAATCCGCGAAGCCATGAAGCGCCTGGCCATATCGTTCTTCCACCTCGGCGCGACGCTGCAGGATAAATACTCTTCCGAGGCAGTCGAGGAATCCCTCAAAGTCGTCAGCGAGACAGCAGCAAAACTCGAGGAGATAGACAGAAAACTCAAAGGAGAAAAAAAGAATGAGTGAAAACCAAGACATGATTAGAGCCGAAGGCTTAACCAAAGTCTTCAACCACAGCCTCGTAGCCGTGGACCACATCAACTTCACCGTTAAACAAGGCGAAATCTTCGGTTTCCTCGGACCCAACGGCGCAGGCAAAACCACCACCATAAACATGCTCATAACCGTCCTCAAGCCCTCCGACGGCCACGCCTACATCATGGGCAACGACATCGCCCGCCAGAACCACCTGGTGCGTCACGCCATCGGCGTCGTCCCTCAAGAGTACACCGCAGACGAGGACTTAACAGGCTACGAGAACATACTCCTCTGCGCCGACCTGTATGGGATACCGCGCGAGTTGGCGAAGAAACGCGCCGACGAACTCCTCCAACTCGTAGAGCTCAAGGCGTTCAAGGACAAACGCGTCCAAACGTACTCGGGCGGCATGCGCCGACGCCTGGAACTGGCCTGCGGGTTGGTAAATCGACCCAAACTCCTGTTCCTCGACGAGCCCACGCTGGGCTTGGATGTACAGACCCGCTCGGCGACATGGAACTACGTACGGACGCTGAAGAAGGAATACGGCATGACGTTGTTCATGACCACGCACTACTTAGAGGAGGCTGACGCGCTCTGTGACCGCATCGCCATCATCGACCACGGCAAAATAGTCGTCGTGGGTTCACCCGAAGAGCTGAAAGCCAGCCTCGGAGGTGACATCATCACGCTCAGCATCAAGCAGGATGTCGACATCACCGGACTCATCCAGAAGGTGGAGCACGTGAAGGAAGTCAAGAAGGAGAATGGTCAGTACATGATAAAATCCGAAAACGGCGAAGTCACCGCGCCGCTGATAATCGAAGCCCTGCGCCGAGAAGGCTTCATGGTGACGAAGCTTTCGTTGACTAAGCCTACCCTGAACGAGGTCTACCTGCACTATACGGGCAAGTCGATGCGCGATGCAGCCGACGAATCCAAGGACTCAGCGTTTACACAGCGAGCCATGATGAGGAGGTCACACATGTGACGGAAACCAACGGCGAAGTCAGCTCAAGAAGCAAGTTGCACGGACTCTGGGCACTCACCAACCGGGAACTCAAGAAGTGGTACAAGGCACCCGTAGTGTTCTTCCTGACGCTCATCCAGCCCATCATCTGGCTGACTCTGCTTGGGAACGCGCTGAACCTCGGCAATTTGGTCAGCGCGGACTCGCTGACTCTGCCAGCCATCACGCCGCCGCTGACGCAGTCTCAGATGATGCAGCTGGGCAGCTACTTCCAAGGACTCGGGAACCAGATCCTGTCCAGCACATTCGGAACCACGAGCTACATCAGCTTCATGGCAGTGGGCATGATGGCGTTCACCGCGCTGTTCACTACAATGTTTAGCGGCATGTCTGTGGTGTGGGACCGGCGCCTAGGCTTCCTGAATAAGGTTCTGAGTACGCCTGTTTCCCGCGCTGTCATTATCCTGTCCAAAGTCTTCTCAGCCACGCTGCGGTCGATGTTTCAAGCCATGGTTATCTTGCTCATCGCCATCCCCATCGGGTTCCAGTTCGGCGCAAACTTCAATCCCTTGAACATTCTGGGTGTGTTCGGCATGCTCTGCCTCATCTGCATGGGCTTGTCGTCGCTGTTCATAGCCATCAACATTCGCAGCACCAGGATTGAAACGCCTATGGCGGTAATGAACCTGCTTAACCTGCCGTTGACGTTTGCGAGCAGCGCCTTCTTCCCCATTGACCGAATGCCCGGCTGGCTGCAGGTGGTGGCGAACGCCAACCCGTTGTCTTACACGATTGACGGCATGCGGCAACTGCTCATCTTCAACACTAACTACTCACAGCTGGCTGTGGACTTTGCATACGTGGGTATCTTCGCAGCCATTCTGACAACGTTGGGTATCGTGCTGTCTTGGCGGTTCCTCAACAAGTGATAGCAGGAGCTGAAAAAACATGACTACCGTAGTTGAAGCCATAGACCTGAAGAAGACCTACATGCTGGGCAAAGTACCTGTCGAAGCCCTCCGAGGCTTAAACCTCAAAGTAGAGAGCGGCGAGTTCCTCGCCATCCTCGGACCCTCGGGAAGCGGCAAATCCACGCTGCTTAACCTCATCGGCGCGTTGGACAAGCCGAGTTCCGGCAAGCTGCTCATAGAGGGTACCGACATCTCAACGTTGAACGATAACCAGTTGACAGACATCAGGCGCCGCATAGGCTTCGTTTTCCAGTTCTTCAACCTCATCCCACGATTCACCGCCAGAGACAACGTGGAACTCTCGCTGTCACTGGCAAACGTGGGCAAGGCGGAGCGCCGCAGACGCGCCGAAGAACTCCTCGAAACCGTCGGGCTGAAAGACAGGATGAATCACAAACCCGCGGAGCTCAGCGGCGGCCAGCAGCAGCGCGTCGCCATCGCGAGAGCCTTGGCGAACAAGCCGCGTTTCCTGCTGATGGATGAACCCACGGGGAACATAGACTCCAAAACAGCGCACGAAGTCATGGAGCTAATCCGCAAACTCAACGCGGAAGGCGTCACAATCATCATGGTGACGCACGACCAGCATCTGGCGAGGGAAGCCAAGCGCACGGCGCAGGTTTTCGACGGCGTCATCATCGCGGACAAGGTGAACGGACAATGAGGTCAAAAGACATTTTCTCCTACAGCTGGAGCGCCATCAAGCTGCGCAAACTCCGCGCGGGCTTGACAACGCTGGGCGTGGTCATCGGTATTGCAGCCATCGTCGCTTTGCTCTCGATCAGCCAGGGTCTGTCGGTCACAATCACGAATCAGCTGCAGCAGGGCTTAGCTTCAGACACGTTGACCGTGACAACCGCCGCGGGAGGCGGCGCCTTCGGCGGGGGGTTCGGCGGCGGAAACGGCGGCTCAGCCAGCTCAGGCTTCAAGCTGTACATCAACTACACGGATGAAGTTAACGCGCTTTCGCCTGACATTGCCACTTCTTTCGCCGTGGTTCAGCAGTCGGGCTACATCCAAAAAGGCGACACTATCAGGCAGGTCAACGGAGGCGTCACGGGCGTAGACTTCGCCGAGTACGCAAGCATATACGCAACCACGTTCAAGGCGGAAACTGGAGCCATACCCCTGAACCCGCAGGAGAACGACATAGTCGTCGGCGCACGCGTCCACGACCCACGGCTGAACGGAACCACATTCGTCAACGTCGACGACGAAGTCACAGTGGTTTGGACGAACGCGACGCAGCTTCCGTTCGTGAACCAGACCTACACGGCGCACGTGGCGGCTGTGCTCTCGAGAATCGGCGGCTTCGGCTTCAGCGGACCCTCGGACACCGGCGTCTACGTGCCGCTTTCCAAGGCGGAAAGCTTCTTCGGCACGGATGAGGCTACAGCCATAGTTGTGAAGTTGAAGAAGAGCGACAACCAAACCGTCACCGACATTACGAAGCTGATTACGGACCACTTCGCTAATCAGGTCTCAGTCATATCTCCCTCAGCTCTGCTGTCAACCGTGGACACCATACTGAACACGCTGACCGTTTTCCTCGCGGGAATCGCAGCCATCTCGCTACTCGTCGCCGGCATCGGCATAATGAACATCATGATCGTCTCGCTGATCGAGCGCACCCGGGAAATCGGCATCCTCAAAGCCTTGGGCGCCAAGAGCCGGACGGTGCTGGCGATTTTCCTCACCGAATCCGTCATCATCGGCTTGATTGGCGCCGTCGTCGGCATAGTCTCCGGCTGGGTGCTCGCAACTGTCGTGGCCGCGGTGTTCAGCGGAGGCGGACCCTTCGGAGGAGGCGGAGGCGGTTTTACCATTACGCCTCTCTTGACTCCGGAAGTGGTTGCGCTGGGGTTGGGCTTCGGCATCGGAGTCAGCGTCATCTTCGCCCTGTATCCCGCGTGGCGCGCCTCGAAACTGAAGCCTGTGGAAGCTCTGAGGTACGAGTAGGAGACACAGCGTTGAGCACTCTTTGTTCAAAGTGCCCTTTCTTTCAGCTGGCTCCTAGAATCAGGCGCAAGGACGCGCGGAAAAGATGCCGCCTCAAACCTCAGAGGACACTGCGCATCTACAGGTGCAATGATTTTCCTGCCAAGAAATCTGCCCCTTCCTGGCCAAAGAACCCAGAGGACGACGCTTCCTGAGTGCACAGAGGCTTTAAGACCGATATGGCACATTAGACCGTGAGGCACCGACAAGCATGGTGAAGAGGCTTTACCCTGACCACCCCGTCGTTGGCGTAGGCGCCATCATCCTCAAGCAAGGCAAGATTCTCCTAGAGAAACGGGGCAACGAACCTGCCAAGGGACAGTGGACCATCCCCGGCGGCGTCGTCGAAGTAGGGGAAAGCCTCGAAGACGCTGTGCTCCGCGAGACGCTGGAGGAGACGGGGCTGACGGGCGAGAAGCCGGAGCGCATCGACGTCGTCGACCAAGTGCACCGTGACAGCATGGGCAGAATCGAGTACCACTACGTCATAGTCGACTACATCGTCAGGGTCAAGCCTAGCGAACCGAAGGCGGCAAGCGACGCCGAAGCGCTCAGGTGGGTTCCACTCGACGAGGTTGAGGGCTACAACCTCACCCCTTCCTTCCGTCGTTTTTTCATTAAGAACAAAGAAAAGCTGCAAGGGACGGGTTCTTTTCAGTAGCTTTGCCCTTCCTGTATTCTTATCGATTTCTCTTATCGTTTTGACGTTGCACGCGTTCCCTATTACCTTCGGGAATAAGCCTATTCGAAAACACGCCTCTATAGAAAGCGAGGTTGAAAAAATGAACGAACAAAAACAATGCTCGTGCCCTCCAGGCGAGTGCGACACGTTTCAATTCATGAACAGGAACTTGGGCATGAAGGTGCTTCACCCAGGCGGTCTGCAAGCCACGAAGCTGCTGGCTGAAAAGTGCGGTATTACCAGCGATATGACCGTTCTGGACGCTGGATGCGGTCGAGGAAGCAGCAGCGTGTTTCTAGCCAAACATTTCGGATGCAAGGTTGTAGGCGTTGACGTAGACCCTGTTTCGCTGTTTAAAGCCCAGGAGAATGCAAGGCGCAAAAAGGTATCGGACAAAGTCGCTTTTCGACTCGCAGACCTTGATTCTTTGCCCTCGATTGGCAACATGTTTGACGGTGCGGTGTTTCAGGCGTCACTCATATTTTGCGACAAAGCCGCTGTACTCCGTTCAGTCGCTCGCCAGATTCAGCCTGGCGGCTTTCTAGGCGCGGTTGAGTTGGCTTGGAAGCTTCCTCCGACACCTTATATTGTGTCGAGGGTTAAGAGCGTACTCTGCGCTGCAGCAGTAAATGCCGAGCTGCATTCGGGCTGGGTGAGCCTTTTTCAACAAGCAAATCTGGTCGTTGACGCTTCGGAAGTCGGGCACCTAGGTTTTGGTTTTCGAGACATGGTCGCCAACGAAGGTCTGATTTCCGCGTCTCGAATAGCGCTCAAATGCAGTTTCAACAAGGCGGCACGCCGCAGAATCGCCGCGATAACAAACCTTTTCAAGGAAACGCAGCCATACTTGGGATACGGCATCTACGTGTGTAGGAAGTCGGCACTTGATTGAGGCGCTTCTTAATATTCGAATCCCCGAACTCTGGGTCACCCCGATAACCGAGAAGTACGACGTCGAAGTCACCTGCCAAATCGGGGGGCACTCGGGCAAGGCTGGGTGGGGCATGGTCACCGTCAAGGGGAATGACGCTTTGATAGACAGGGTCGTTGAAGACATCAGGGCTCACCCGTCTGTGGGCAGGGTGCAAGCCAAAGACAGACAGGAAGGAGTTGCCTCATTCGTTGTCGACGTTGTTCGGTGCAACGCGTGCAGGATACTCATTACATCAAAGTCCTTCATGGTCTACCCCGTCGCCATAAGCAAGGGCCGCATGAAATGGCTATTAATCACCGACACTAACAAAACCGTCGGCAGATTGTCACGGGCGCTGGAGCATGTCGGCTGCGACGTTATCCTCGAAAGACTCACTCCGCTCACCGTCGAGGGCGTGCTCACAGAAAGGCAAAAAGATGTGATTCGAGTCGCCTTCGAGTCAGGGTACTTTGACTTTCCCAGGAGAGTGAGCAGCGTGAGACTGGCAAACCAGCTCGGCGTGTCCGTGTCAACGCTGTCTGAGGTGATGAGAGCTGCCCAACGCCGCATTTTTGCCGAATACTTAAAATGCTAGCTATGCAGGGCGGAAACAAGTGAGCGCGGGAGACGTTAATCCAACTCTGGAGAGGTAACTCCGACTCTGAAAAATCTTGGACCTGCTCCTTTGTGGTCGACAACTCTTAGGCAAAGAACGTTTGAGTTTACTCGGACAATTCAGGTCCGCTTGAACCTGACAAGCTGCAACTCTCTCCAGAATAAGTTGGACGTTTGTTGAGCCCGAGACCGCTACGCTGACGGATCTCTGCACATTTGCCTAGTTTCTGAGGCGACATATTTGGAGCCTAATGGCAGTAGCATGCAGAAACCTATAGAGGGGTCCCTGCTAAGCTAGCAACTGTTGAACCGTGTTCCGCTAGTTCTGAGCGGTGAAGAATAGCCTAGTTTCACCCATGGTCTTCAAGTCCAGCGACCGCACTCGCGTCACCATGGGGAAGTCCCTGACCACTCTGCCCAGCGTGAGGCAGTGATGCGGCGGCAGGTCCCGCGCTATGCTGCGGACGGTTTCCGCGTCCACACGCGCTGCTCGGCTGACCACGTCCAAGTCGTGCTCGTTGGTGAAGTTGAACAGGAAGATGTTGTCCGCCTGGCGATAGATGGTTTCCTGAATCGTGTCCGGCTGGTTCGTGATGAACGTCGTGAAAATGCCGTAGTGCCGCATCCGCGTGACGATGTCGTCCCAGTACGTCTCCCGCAGGTACAGGTGCGCCTCCTCAGCGAACAGGAAGGCCGCCTTCAGCCGCCAGTTCTGGAGCGAATCCACCAGCTTTCCGAGAACGTATTCGACGACGATTTGGCGGTCGATGGTGCCAGTGTTCCGCAAGTTCACGACTATGGCGCCGCCGTGCTCCTTGCTCCGCATCAGGCACTCGTCCAGAAGCGTGCTCTCGGCGACGTTGTCCGTGAAGAAACCCGAATTAACGAACGAATGATACCTTGAAGCCAGCGCGTCCCGCACATGCTGGTTGCAGTTGCAGTTGCGGATCGCCTCGCCCAACTCCGCCAGCGTCAGCCTGCCGCGGTCTTTGAGGTCTTTCCAGATGCGCTTGAACTCCCGCGCCGACGTCCCCGGCAGATGCAGCGCGTGCACGAGGATGCCCATGACCACGTTCAGATGCAGCTGGTCCAGGGCTACCTTGAAGTTCTGCGCTGGAGTGAGGGCGTGGATTCGGTCGTAGTACATGTTCCGCTTGCCGTCCTGCGTCAGCCCGAGGCTGCCGTACTCGCCGTTCAAGTCGAAGATGACTACTGTTGCCTTGTAGCCGACGAGGCTCACCATCAGCAGCTTGCTTAGATGCGATTTGCCGCAGCCCTTCTTGCCCGTGATGATGTTCAGCGTGCCGTCCACCGCTGAGGCATCAATCGTCAGCAGCGAAGAGTCTTTGGTGCCGCCGAGGATTATGGGCAGCTTGCCGTCCACTTTAGCCAGCGACATAAGCTGCGGAACGGAGAGTTTCTTGATGGTTGACTGCGAGCGGCTTGGGAGCCAGCTGCTGCTCGGGCTCAAGTTCCCATTCTCCAGCGTAGCCCTGATTTTGCAGACAAGCAAACTCGCGTCTTGGATGTACGTGATGTGGGGTGCAATCTCCAGCGGGTCTATGTCCTCGCCCTGGATGGGTTCGCCCCCGTCTGGCAGCGTTCGGAGAAGTTCCTCCAGGACTCCAGGAACCGCCGCAAACTGCACGTCGATAACCTGAACGATGAGCGCTTTGCTAACTTCGGGGTCCTCAACCATGAGATAGTCGCCTTTCTCGGCGCTCTCGTTCGGGAAACTCAGAATCTGCACGACGTTGCCCTCTTTCTTGTACAGTTTCATGCATATCCCTCGCCCTTGCCGAACGGTCCGAAAAGCAACCTGTGCATGTCGGGTCGGTTGATTATCTGAATGCCGTGCTTGCGCGTCGTGAAGTGCTGCATCGCCAACACCTCGTTCGCCGTGAACGTGCACAGAATGTGCGCCAGCCTGAGCGTCTCAGGATAGTTCTGCTGAAGCACATCGTTGCCCAGCAGCTGCTCCACCGCCACCATTCGCCGTTCAACAGGAACCTCGTGGTCGATGTCCAGGCGGAAAGCGATGTTCGCCTTGTTGAGTCTCGCGACGTAGACATCGCCGAGGAGGACTGTGGGCGGCTTGAATCGCAGACCCGTAGTTTCCAACAGGTAGGGCGGCTCGCCTTCGGGCAGCTGGTCGGTGATGAGATAGCCGTTTACGCGGAGACTCGTGGCTTTGCTGAACGCGAGGACTGTGTTGCGATTTCTGCGGGCAACGGCGAGGATGTCGCGCATGCGCTGCACGGGCGTGTCAATCGTGCCTGAAGTCAAAGAGCCGTCGAAGAGCAGCAAGCCCTCGGAGACGGTTTTGGCGAGCATGGTTTGGAGCCAGCGCTCCAGCAGGGAGGCGAGGCGGGTGGGCATCTGCAGCAGGTTGGGCGCGGCTGCGTGGCTCCCGTATTGGATGGTGAAGTAGGCGCGTTCCAGCGCGTTGTAAACTGCGTTCTTGTTGTCCTCGGTTATGTGGAAGATGAACGGTCCCAGGCGGGTGTAGTGGTAGTTGCGGCGTTGTTTCCAAACGGTTGCGCCGCGGATGGCTATGACGATGCCGGTGCTGGTTTCGCCGATTTTGATGGTTGATGTGTCCACGGCGGCGACTATTGTCTCTTGGTGCCTCGGCGACAGGGGCAGGGGCTGGCGTTTCAGCTGCAACTGCGTGGGCGCTGCGTCTGCGAAGGCGTCTTGCTGGAGGTTTTGCTGGTCGGGCCGGAGGGTGTGCATGCGGACCTGGCGCAGAGAGTTGAGGCTGAGCTCAATGAAACGTTGGGGTAGGGCGGTGTCTGTTGTGGGTTGTGGAAAGTTATATTTGGGAGTTGTTGTTATTGTGTATTGTTCAATCACCAAGATTCACCAATATGCAATAGTTTATTGGTGAAATATATAAGTGTTGTGCATGTGCATCTTGCACAATACAATAAGCAACAGGGACCCACTTGACACAAAACCCGCAAAAACCACCCATCAAAGTCAAAATGAAAATCGGCGACATAGAATTCGAAATCGAAAGCCAAGAAGACCAGATACAAACCGCCGTCGACCGCATCCTCCAAACCGTCACCGAACGACTGAAAACCACGCAGCTCGCCGCCGCAGCCCAACGCGGCTCAGCGCCGCCACGTGCAGAAACATGCCGAGGCGTCATCCAGAAGCTCTGGGAAGAAAACTGGTTCAGCCAGCCACGAGGGCTGGACGACGTGCACAGCGAACTCGCAAGAAGGGGATTTCACTACGACAGAACAGCAGTGGCCCACGCACTAGTGGACCTAGTCAAGGACAATGTTCTAACGCGCATAGGCAGACCACGAAGATACCAATACGCACAAAAAAGACCGCCGCCTTAGGTGACGAAACCACAAAGGAGTATGTGCTCCCGCTCGTAGTATCGCCATTTGTCCTAGATTTCGATCTTAACGTAGATAGGATTCGCCCTACGGAAGCGACCTTCTAATCTTACTCCATTCACTGTCTGATAGCGGATTGTCGATTACATTGCTATTCCTCATCCACCTGCGCCATTCAAAAAACTCCTGAAAACTTCTGTGCATTTCGTTCGCTGCCGCTTCAAAAATCTTTGCGACGGCATCATATTTCCTCCGTTTCAACAAAGCTTTCACAACCTTGGCAGTTGTTGTAGGACTAGGAACTAAGCCTCTTCGACGTGACTTGCGCTTTGGGAGATAACGATAAACGTCCGTTTTTCTTATGCCTGTCTCTTGCCATATTCTTTCAGGTATTCTCTTTCCAACAGTAGCACAGAGCTCTTCAAAAAGTTGCTGGCGCGCCTCTTTCGTCAACATGCGCGACATGTTTTCAATGGTATCATCCGAGATTGAATATGGATCAACTGTTGAGTGATAGCGGTCCATATTAGCATTATGCTAATTTTAGTTCATAAGCCTTGCCCCATTTGGAATAATCGCCAAAAACCTGGAAGTTATTTTTGCATATTTTTTCTTATGAGAGGTTCACGATGTCGTGTAATCGGCGTCAAAATTGGCACAAGAAAACTCGTACTGAAGACTCGCAATATCAAGGCACCGAAAACAATTGCAAGAGAAAAAAGTTGGCTTCATGTATACTCAAAGCATTACGAACGGAAAAGGCCAATTCGAGTCGGTACTGCGTAAGTCTGCTGAAGAAGCGATTGGAGAACTATGAAAAACTGCTTGCCGAGAATGTTGCTGAGTTCAAATTACAAAAATTCTTTGAGGAAAATCCTGCTATGATAGACCCGAGAGTTAAGCGTATTTTTCCGAAAAAATCTCTAGGTGGTGAAAACATTCCGGATCTGATTGTCCTATTGCCTGGTCCAAGCTATCTTGTTGTGGAGATTGAAAAACCAGGGGTCAAGTTGTTCACCAGAAATGGAGATCCAACCGCAGATCTTACACATGCTCAACAACAAGTCCGAAACTACCTAAGCTGGATTGTTGAAGAATCAGCTTATTTTCGAAAACGCGGGTTTCCCAACATTAGCACAGCTAATACGAGAGGACTGGTCATTATTGGGACGAGCAGTAGTTTGAATCTCCAAGAGCGTCGCATGTTGGAATTCATAAACTCAGAGGTGCAAAACAGATACGAGATTAAGACTTTCGACAAGGTATGTGAGGACTACAAGACGATAACGAGTAATTTCAAAAAAGAGATTTGCATTCTAGATAACCACGTTTTATTGCAGCGCTATTTGCAGAAGAAGGGCGTCTGAAATCCGCAAGTAATTGTTCGTTAAGTCATTAGCTGGAGGACTAACTGAAATGGAAAGGTCGAAGCACGGAGAGTCACAGATGAACTGCTTTTCAAAAACATTAGTTCGCTCTTGGCGCTTGTCATGGAGTTATTGCTTTTGTAAGGTTCCAGATTTTGTCTCCCACATAATGCAGGTTCCTGATTGCAACGCCCTGCCGCGTGTTCTTTGCCTCCTCCGACGCTAAGAGTGTTTCACCTATTGCGAGGGGTTTGCCGTGCTTCACGTCCACGACCAGGATGATGTCGCCCTTGCCGAATTCGCCCTCGTACCTGACGATGCCTGGAGCCATGATGTCTGCGCCGTTGCACACGTGCGGGATGGCGCCCATGTCCACCACCGCCTTGGGGAGACACGCGAGGATTTCTGCGGCGTTCAGCGTCGGCAGCACCGCGTTGCCTGCCTTGAACAGGGTGGGTTTGCCGTTGATGAGGAGGATGTCGCCTGCGTCTGCTTCGACGATTTCGACGTTCGCTTTGGCGCCGAAGATGCCTTCAAGGTTGAGTTTCAGCTTCTCGGAGGCTTGGGTGAGGGCTTGCTTGGCTTCCTTGGCTTTCAGGGTGTACCTGCGTTGTTTCTGGGGCAAGGCGGTTCGCCGTCCAGTGCGTGATTGACGCGGTGGATAATTAACTTTGCTTCAACCGTCGGAGGCGGGTGCGCTTGGGTTTTTCATCACAATCTCTTTAAGACCAGAGAAATCATACTCACGGGAAGGGTTTGACGGTGGCTCTTGAAGACCTTGCAACCTGGATGAAGGACTTCGCGCTCCAGTACGGGTACCTCGGAATATTCCTCGTTAGCCTCGCTGGATCCGCCTCGGTCATAGTCCCCATACCTTCCTCGATTGTCATCTTCACCCTGGCAGGTCTTCCCTCGTTCGAACCACTGCTGATTGCCGTGGCGGCGGGAGCGGGCGCAGCCATCGGCGAGCTATCTGGATACGCAATCGGTCTCGGCGGCAGAAGAGTCATCGGCGAAAAGTACAAGAAGAAGATGGACCTCCTGATGAGGCTGTTCAAGAAGTTCGGTCCCATCGTCATTTTCGGCTTCGCGTTGACGCCGCTTCCGGATGACTTGATTTTCATCCCGCTGGGCGTGATGCGCTACAACATCGTGCACGCGTTCATTCCAGCGTTAATAGGCAAGTTCCTGTCCAACCTCATCATAGCGTACGCCGGTCGCTTCTTTGTGCGCGCCATCGGCGACTTTTTTGGTGTGGAGGGCGAGGGATCAGTCGCTTTGATAGGCATAGTCCTCGCAACGGTCCTGCTCGTCGTCGTGCTCCTGATAATGTTCAAAGTGAACTGGGAAAAACTCGCCGAGAAATACCTGAGCGAAACGGAGAAAAAAGCCAAAGACGCAAAGAAAGAAAAAGAATCCGCGGCTCAAGCAGCGAAGCCTCAATAGGCGAGGCTGTTGAAAACCAGCTTTGAAGGGCTGTCATCTGTCTGCCTTCACGCGTTATTCGGCGGCGTCGTCGTTGGCTCAGGCTCAACTGATGGGGAGACTTGGCGTCCCAGCAGCCTCGCGAAGACCTTGCCCAAGTCAACTTTAAGCAGTATGACGGTGACGACCACCGTGAGGACGATTGAAATCACCACGAAAACCTCCGGAGAAAGCCAAGGGGCAAAAAAGTCTCGGCTCCAAGGCCCGAGGTACGCTCCAATCACGGTTATCGAGAGTTTCCCGAGAAAAAACGCTGCGAAAAACTTGGCGGGGTTGTAACGCATGAGCCCCAACGGAATGACGACGGGCTCGTCTGGAATCGGAGTGGCAGCCGCGGCGAAGATGAGCAGGATAGCCCAGCGCTTAATTTTTGCTGCGTCTTTGTCGAGGCGGGCTTTCCATTTCTCGCGCAGGTGCTTGCCTACGAAGACGGTTACAATATAGTGCAGGCTCTTCGCCGAGGCTGCGCCTAAAGCCACAAGAAAGCCCAAGGTGAAGGGATCAGCGCTGACGAGCAGTGCGGCGTCTAAGGCGATGAACAGGTTTGAGGGCCCAGCGAAGGGGATGAGGTTCCACCCGAACGAGAACAGTAGGACCCCGAGCAATTCGAAGATAGCTGCCATTATGCGGTACCACGTGCGATAGTCGTTAGTGATGGTTGGCGAGTTTATAAGTGTGCGTGCAGAAATCGTGGGAACTCGCCTAGGAAGGCAAGAAAGTCAAGACCAGCAACGCGATTCCGAGCGCGCAGGTGTAGACGGCGAAGTAGTGGAATTTCCTGCCGCGGACGACTCTGGAAACCAGCCGAAGCGCTACGTAGCCCACGACCATCGCCACTGCAAACCCTGCCGCGACTTCAGGCACGCCGAGTCCGGCGGTTGAGAGTAGTCCTCGCTGGTTGTAGGCTTCGAAGGCGAAGTCGCCGACTACGGCTGGAATCGACAGGAGAAAGGAGAACTTGAATGCTTTCTCGCGCTTCAACCCGAGCAGCAGCGTGGTGGATATGGTAACGCCGCTTCTGGACAAACCTGGGAAGATGGCGAAGCCTTGAGCCGTGCCCATCAGCAGCGCCATCTTGTAGGATAAGCCTTCGGTTTCTTCCTTGGAGAACTTCGTGGCGAAGACTAAGGCGGCTCCTACGACGAGCGTGGCGGCGATTATGGGGATGGTTCCGAAGCTGTCTTGGAGGAAAAGGCTGTAGCCCACTCCGATGACGGCGGTTGGGACGGTCGCCGCCGCGATGCGGGGGATGAGCATGCCGCTTTCAGACTTGAAATCCCAATGTGCCAAAGCCACGAGGATGTTCTTGACGTCGCGGCGGAAGTAGAAAACCACCACAGTCAACGTTCCCAAGTGGAGGACAAGGTTGAACAGCGGTGTCACGGTTAGGTTGAAGAATGTTTCTGCGAGTTTGAGGTGGGCGGTGCTGGAGATGGGCAGCCACTCGGATATGCCCTGTATCAATCCGAGGATTACGGTTGTGAGGAGTTGGTCGAGCAAACGTTGGCACCGTCAGCAAGCGATGTTCTGTTATGTTAGGCGTCGGCTTCTAATAGGCTTTTACAGAGGCGGAGCCATGTGAGAATCCGAGAAAAAAGAGTGGATGGGCTGCGGAGCTTAACCCGTGGCTATGACTGTGTAGGTGTCGCCGTCGGCGATGGTGTTGACGAACCCGTTCGCGTTCGTGTCTTGCCACTTGACGACAATCCAGCTGTACGTGCAGGCTGACAGGTCGGGGTACATTTCCGTGTCGAAGTACTTGCCCGCCGCGTAGGTGCCTTTCCAGCCCATGCCGTAGCACAGAAGCATGAATCTGCCGTCGGCGTCGCGGAAGGATTCGATGACGAACATGTCCTGGTCGTTGTTTATGACTGACTCGGGGAGGTTCGCGCCTGGGATAGCCGCGCCGTTGCTGTGCTGGAAGTAGAAGGTTCCTCCGCTTGCCGCGAACCTGAGGGGTGCTCTGTCTGCTGCTGGTGTGGCGGCGTCCTCGGCATACTTCACTATGGGGTTGACTACGGGTCCGCCGAAGCTTATGATTCCTGTGCCTGTGGTGCCTACAGCCTTTCCGGTTGCTTGGTTCACGAATGCAGCGTCTGTGTCTTTGCCTTCGACGACGTTTTGGAGTTTGGTGTAGATGAAGGCTGAGGCGGTCCAGTCGCTCACCATCGCGGGAGCACAGCCCAGCGGCTTGGGCGTCTCATCCGAGGGGTAGACCATCCGCACGTCGTTTGAGCCGAAGAGTCCGTTGAAGTCGGTGATGCGTGGCGCTCCGATGCAGATGATACGGTTGGCGTCAACTTCGGCAGCATAGATTTTGCCGTTGGCGATGGCTGGGGTGGCGTGCATGTAACCTCCGTATCTCCAAATAAATGCGCTTGTGACCGCGTTCAAACAGAGGAAATCGCCCGCCCAGTTGGCGATGAAGACTTTGCCGTCTGCAACTACCGGGGAAGAATAGATTGCGCGTGGGTTGGCGTAGGTCGGGTAGCTCCAAACCACTGCGCCACTTTCTGCGTCTATGCAGTAGAGGTTGCCGTCAAAGGAACCCACGTAGACGGCTCCATCCACAACGGCAGGGGAAGAATATACGTCGCCGCCCGTTGGGTAACTCCAAACCAATGCGCCGGTTGCAGCATTGAGACAGTAGAGCTTGTCATCATTCGAGCCGACATAGACTCTGCCGTTAGCGACAGAAGGCGACGAAGAGACAGACCCATCGGTTGGGTAGCTCCACATCTCGACGCCCGTTGCTGCGTCTAAGCAATAGATTCTGCCGTTGGCTGAACCCACATAGACTCGGCCATTTGCGACGGCGCAGGAGTGAGAGGAGGCGCCGACAGGGGTATTCCAAATCACTTCGCCCGTAGCAGCGTTCAGGCAGTACACACGTCCACCTCCCATCGCGTAGACATTGCCTCCGACAATTGTCGGAGATTCAGTGTATACGCCGCTGGCGGTCACGAAGCTCCAAACGAATTCACCCGTTGCAGCATTCAAGCAGTAGATCTTGCTGTCAACTGAGCCGAAGTAGACTTTGCCATCGGAAACCGCTGGAGAAGACCTCACGTCGCCGCCCGTCAGGTAACTCCAGACAAGGGCGCCTGTGTCAGCGTTCAAGCAATAGAAGTGATCATCGTTTGAGCCAGCGTAAACCCTTCCGCCTGCAACCGCAGGTGAAGAATAGACGTGGTCGCCTGCTGTGTAGGTCCACAGAACTTGATTCGTGTCCGGCGCTGTTGATGTTGAGTATCCACTGTTTATGGCGTCGTGATGGAACATGGGCCAGTCGTCGGGACCGAAGCAGTAGACCATGCCGTCATAAGAGCCCACGTAGACTTTGCCGTCTGCAACAGCGGGAGAAGACCAAACGTGGCCGCCAGTTGCGTAGCTTCCAAGTAGGTCGCCCGACTGGGCGTTCAGGCACCAGATTTTTTGGTCGCCCCACGAGCCAAAGTAAACTTTGCCGTCGGTGACGGCTGGAGAAGAAGACACGTCGCCGCCCGTTGGGTAACTCCACACAACCGTGCCGCTCGCAGCGTTGAGGCAGTAGAGGTAGTTGTCCCATGAACCCACGTAAACTAAACCGTCAACGACGGCAGGCGAATCATCCACATTTCCCGCTGTGGGAACCCCCCATACGAAACCGCCCGTGACAGCGTTCACACAGTAGACACCGTTGTCGAACGAGCCAAAGTAAACCTTGCCGTCGGCAACCGCAGGGGAAGAATCCACATCGCCCCCCGTCGGGAAGGCCCAAAGCTGGGCGCCATCCGCCGCGTTCAAACAGTAAAGGTTGTTGTCCCGCGAACCAACGTACACTCTACCATCGGCAACGGCTGGAGAAGAGATTATGCTACCACCTGTTGCAGCGGTCCATATCAACCCGCCGTTCGCCGCGTTCAAGCAGTAGACGTTGTTGTTAAGAGAGCCTACATAAACCCTGCCATCAATCACTGTAGGAGAAGACTCCACATCAGAGCTCGTCTCGTAGCTCCAGATGACCGCGCCGTTCGCAGCATCAAGACAGTAAATGTGGTTGTCCCTCGAACCCACGTAGACTTTGCCGTCCGCGACCGCGGGAGAAGAGAACACTTCGGCTCCGGTATTGTAACTCCATACTAATGCGCCGTTCGCGGCATTCAAGCAGTAAACGTTGTAGTCATACGAGCTCACGTAGAGTCTGCCATCGACAACCGCAGGAGAGGACTCCACAGGGTCGCCTGCTGTGTAGGTCCAGAGGGGCTGGTTTATGATTGGCCCTTTGGATGTCGAGGTTCCTCGGTGCTGGGGACCATTGCGGAACATCCACCAGTTATCAGCCGCGGAACTGTCGACTCCGTCAGCACCCTGTGCCGCTGGATAAACCGACAATGTCGATGACAATAAAACGATGAGCAACAAGCTCAAGCCTAACATGCTCTTTCCCATAATCCTCCAATCTCCCAGTCCCCCGTTGGTGCAGGTATTACTTATGCTTTGTGCTCAGGGGCACATCCGGGGTGCAAACGCCGTCGGGTAACAACGTCGGAGTACTCCTGAGTCCAGGCCTCAGATGCGTCCACTCTGCGAGGCAAGCCCTGAGCCGCTGCCTGCGCCGAAAGCTTAGCCGCGTTGAGGGCGAAACTCGATGGGACACGTTGAGAACTCTTGGGATAGGTTTAAATGCATTAAGTTTAAGTATAGAAGAGAACAACGGTTACGAAGGGTTAACATTATGAGCGAAATGACCACCGAAATCCTTGAGCAGAACCTCGGCAAAATCGTCCTCGTCAGGCTGAAGGGTGGAAAAAGCCTCCGCGGCAGGCTCAAGGGCTTCGACCAGCACCTCAATCTGGTTCTAGAAGAGACAGAGGACACCACCAACGTTGAGAGCCAACGCAAATTAGGCTTGATAATCGTCCGCGGAGACAACGTAGTCCTGATTTCTCCTCCCCCAAGGTGACATGAGTGGGCAAGGGCACTCCATCGATGGGCAAGCGCCAAGGCAAAACCGTTCACATACGGTGCAGGCGCTGCGGCAGACGCGCGTACCATGTCAGGAACAAGCGGTGCGCGGCTTGCGGCTACGGCGAAACCACAACCATCCGAAACTACAAGTGGCAGACGAAGACGCTGGCGAGACAAAGAATCGCTTAACCAACCCGTTCCGAAACCGCGGATAACGTCAACTTTTAGCGCTTCCAGAGCCTCTCAGGAGACCGAAAAAGCCAACCCTAAGCTTCTAGGCTTGGTTGCGCAAACGAAAATTCCTTGCTTAGGCTTCGTGTCCGGAACTGTAGTAGCCCTTGTCTATCTTCACGAAGATCAGCGGGCCTTTGCTTAGCGCCATCTCACGCGCTTTCCGCAGCGCGTTGTTCAGCGCCGTGAGAATCTGTTCCTGCTCGTTCATGCACTGTTTTGTTTTTTCGCCCAGCTCCATTTTGAGGAGGTTTTCTGAGAGGATTTCCGTGCCGCAGATTTCGCCGTTCTTCAGAAGCGTGGAGATGACGACTTCCATGATTTCCTGCTTGTGCTCGAGCCTGCGCCAGATTGGTTCGGCATTGTTGAGCGTTCTGGAGACGCTGTTCCACCTGTTGGCGTTCTGGTTGCCGATGAGCAGCTTAACTCTTTCTTTCCACTTCTTGAGCCAGATGCCTGTCCAGATGGTGAGGTAGCCCTCGAGTTCGGCTGGGTTTTCCTTGAAGAACTGCTCGATTCGGTCTACGAGTTCGCAGTTGTTCGCTTCCTTGCCTATGAGATCCCAGTGGTACTTAAGGTAGTTGGTGAGGTCTTGACAGGCGACCTGCAGAACTTTCCGGTCCGAACCCAAAACGTCTATGGCTGGGTCCGCTTCCTTCAGCTTCTCCGTTAAGATTATTTCAACGAAGTTCATGATTCTCCGCTCTGAAGCCTTCTCCACAGTGTATTTGACTGAGGCTTTTATTAAACTTTCCAGATATAACTGGTTTAAGCTGATTTCAGCCATATATCGATTCAAGAAATATGATTCGCTCGTTCACTCTATAAACTTGGGCAGCTCGGTGACGTCGCGGAGTATCAAGTCTGGGCACGCCAAGGCCAGTTCTTCATGCGTGTAGAGACCCGACAGCACCGCCACGGTCGCGGCGCCCGCAGCTTTGCCCGCATGGATGTCGGATACCGAGTCGCCGACGATGACGCACTCGCACATCTGCAAGTCCATGGATTTGACGGCTTTTATGAGCGCCTCGGGCGAAGGCTTGGGCTTGCGGGTGTCCATGGCGGTTACGATGTGGCTGAAGTATTTTGCCAGGTCAAACTGTTCGAGCTCGGAAGCTATTTCCTCTTTGGGCATGAAGCGCATCGTTATGACCGCGAGCTTCGCCTTCCTCGAAAGCTCTTCCAGCGTCGCTGCGACGTTCGGGAATGGCTTCGTCTTCGTTTGCACGGAGCGGTAGAAAATGCCTAAGAATGCATCCAGAAAACGCTGCGTGTCGTGGCGGATGATGCCGGTGACGGACTGCTTCTGTTCCAGCCTCTTCGGAATGGTCAGCATCGTGGCGTCATCTGGCGGCGCCTGTCCCGTGATGACGAAGGCTTGTTTGGCGGCTTGCAGGTAAGCCTCTCGCGTGTCCAGGATGGTGCCGTCGAGGTCGAACAGGATGCCCCTGGCTTTCAGCTTTGTCTCTGTCATTTTGTGTGCCTTGATTGTTTTCCTGTGGATGTGGTTTCCTTCATAAGTGTCTTTTGCCTCGCCCAAGCCTCCCCGAAATCACATCGCGACGCACGCAGCGTGTCTGCTCCGTTTACTTGGAAATCCAGCGCGTGGGACAGGAACCAAAGCTTATTAGAGCAGCCATGGATAGTTCGCTTGCCAGAAGGAAAAGACATGCCGGAAGAACCCAAACCGTCCGAGGGCAACGTGAACAACCTTTGTAGGTGCCCTTTCTGCGGCTGCTGCTTCTGCAACGCCGCCGATCTCCAGCGGCACATGGAAACCTACGGCGCCTCCAGAGGAGAGCATGCTGAAGCCTTCCGCAGAATTCATGGCAGGCTGGAACACGGCGCAGGTCAGGAATAGGCTTCAGCCAGCTGGTTTTGCGCATGGCGATGTAAAGGCTATAAAGAGGAAATGCATCTGTCTAAGCTGTTACAGAAGACTGAACGAACATGACTGAACCAGCACCCAGCAATGAAGAACCAGCTCCTCAGAAGCTGTTGATTGACGACCCATCGAATTTTCAGTTCCACGCCGCCTACATGGTGTACTCCGACCTTTTCGACTCCGCCACCACCGCCGAAGTGAAGCGGGACCTGAACCAGAACATCGAGAGCCTCAAGAAGGGCGCGATTGACCCTGAGACGTTCTACAGGAACATAGCGCGCTACCGCAGGGATGTCGTGCCCGAACGGCGGCATGATAGACTTTCGGTGCAGACGCAGCGGAAGCGTGACTGGCGTGTGAAGTCGCAGAAGCAGGAGCGCATCCGCAGGCACAAGAAGTAACTGGTTTCCATCGTTTTCCTCGGTTTTTTGTGCGTTTTCATCTGGAGAAATGCCTTCCCTGATGGATAAGCTTAAAAACACAACCGCATGATACATGGGCTTGTGCAAAACCAGCGTTTGCGCTAACCAGTGTGACAGGAGTTGAAAAGTGATATGTATAGGAAAGAAATGCACAAGGCAACCTGCGCCGACTGCGGAAAGGAATGTGAAGTTCCGTTCAAGCCAGACGGCTCTAGGCCAGTGTATTGCCGAGAATGTTTCGCTAAACGAAGACCACCACGAAGATTCTAAGCTGAAGAGCTTTTTTTTCGCGCTTCGTTCATAGCACTTTTTCTTTTTTTATTCTTTGTCGCGGCGGACGCGCTATTCCTTGAGCTTGACCCAGAGATCGAAGACCCACTCGTTTGGCGGCTTCATTTCCTGCCAGTTCACCTGTTCCTCGAACCCGCCGACCCATCCGTGTTCTTCCTTACGCCAGCCCACATGTTCTATGCCGCTTTTTTCTATCCAGGTCCACAGCTTTTTCCAAGCGGAACCTATGCTTGTCAAGTCTCGGAATCGAAGAACGGCGTAGAGCCCTCCTGGAATTTCGCCTGCTTTGATGTCGCCTCCCGCTTTCGGAGCGTTTTCCGTGGTTAGGTAGAATTCGTAGCCGTGAGGTTCAGGCTTGTCGGTTGGATAGGTGTTTCTGCCGAAGAGTCGAGCACCCTTCTTGCTAATCAAGCCTTGAGCTTGTGCGTATGCCATTATCTTCGCTGCTGCATCTTCTTCTGGCGTGGCGCTGGAAGAGTGGACATACGCGGCGTGCATCGAGTTTAGTCGCTTAAGCCTGGGTTCCATCTCTTTCGTGGCGGTTCGCTCCTTCTGGCACTTGTTGTTTCTAACCGTATAAGAGTCTTGCTGATCGGGGCGATTCCGAGTATAGACATGTTTAGACGGTTCATACAAAAAGCTTAATTGGAGCTCGAATTCCCTGTTTTCAAGCCAAGACAACGGTGACCGTGGTTGAAGACCCTGAATGTGGCAGCCGTCGCGTTGAACGCTGCTCTCTACGTCGCGGCAGGCATCCTGTTCTACTCGGTGCTTCCTCTCAGTTTCGGACCCGTCAGATTCTGGCCGCAGGTTGTGATCCCAGGCGTTTTCGCTGCGGTCTTCGGTCCTTGGGTCGGCGGGTTGGGCGCGGCGGTGGGCATATTCGTGAACGACATCGTCCTCAACGGCAATCCGCTGCTGAGTTTAATGGCTGGAGTTACCTCCAACTTCGCGGGTTTCTGGCTTATAGGATACATTGCGAACAAGAAGATTCACTGGCGCACCCCCACGTTGGCTTACGGACTAGTCACCGCCTTACTCATGGCAATCGCCTACATCTACACCGACGCGTTCTACGTTGCCACCATCGCTGCGGTGTACATAGTCTTTGTGGCAGTCGTCATAGCTAGTTCGAAGTGGCGCAGCTACGAGGCGGGCTCCGTCATAGGCCTACTCACGGGCAGCGCCATTATCGGAGCAATGGTGCCCCTGTTCGGGGCGTTCTTCACGCCGCCCGGCGGCGTCCCCCTGGCGCCGTTCACGTTGGCTGGCGGTCTGGCGCTTTTCATCTGGACTTTCTGCTCGGAAATCCTGTTCCTGCTTCTGCTCGGGCCACCCATCATCGAGGCGATTAGGCGGGCGTTTCCGAAGCTCGGCGCGAAAGAGGAGCAGCTGCCTTGAAGAGAACAGCTGAAGCCTTCGCGCCGGCTGGGATATCGAGCTTCTTCGAGATATGTGACCAGTCCAGCGACGGAAAACCACTCGTGGACCTAGCCCGAGTGGGCGCCAGAGGCGGAGGCTTCGGATTGGAAAAAGGCGTCTTAACACAAGTTTCCATATCAGAGGCGAAAGCCAACCGCGTACGCGTCTACATAAACGGCAGACTCGCACCCGAAGCCGAAACGACGAAGACTGTCGTGCGGATGCTGTTGACCGCGGCTGAAGGAACCTTCAACGTCACCGTGCGCCACAGAGTCGAAGTGCCCATCGGCGCGGGGTTCGGCACAAGCGCAGGCGGAGCATTGACCGCAGGTTTGGCGCTTTCGACCGCGTTAGGTTTACCGTTAACCTTCAACCAAATCGGCAAGGTCGCGCATGTTGCTGAGGTCCAGTGCAAGACCGGACTAGGCACTGTGGGACCGTTGATGGTGAGCGGCTGCGTCCTGACATTGGAACCTGGAGCGCCCGGCGTGAGCGTCATCGACCGAATTCCGATGAGTCCAGACTACCTGGTTGTGGCGGGAGTCTACGGTCCTACTCCGACGAAGCAGGTGCTTTCTTCAGCGGAGAAACGGAATGCCGTCAACCGATGTGGCAAGAAGACTCTTGACGCGATCATGGCTGAGCCCACACTTGAGAATTTTCTGTCGTCGTGCTGGGCGTTTGCTGAGGAGGCAGGTTTCGCCACCCCACGCGTCAAGCGCCTCGTGGAACTGGCAAGAAAAGCGGGCGCGGTGGGCGCAGCGCAAAACATGGTGGGCGAAGCAGTGCATGCTGTAGTCCTCAAAGAAAACGCAGCGAAGGTGGAGGAAGCTTTTAAGCAAGCGTTGCCCCACAGGGACGTAGTCGTGAGCCGAATCGATTTTCAAGGCGCAAGGCTCGTGAGCAAGACATGACAGAATTCAAGAAAGTGGCTGTGGGCGGAACGTTCGACGAACTCCACCGAGGCCACAAAGTCCTGCTCCTCAAAGCCTTCGAAATCGGCGAATACGTCCTGATTGGATTGAGCTCCGATGAACTCGTGGCGAAGCTGAACAAGCCGCACGTGACCGCGACCTACGAAGAAAGACTGCTCGAGCTGCGAGCGTTCCTCAGAAATCTTGGGCTGTCCAGCAGAGCAGAAGTCATACGTTTGACTGACGCTTACGGCACGTCGGTGAAGGACCCAGAGATCCAGGCGCTCGTGGTAAGCGAAGAGACGAAGCCGACGGCGGAACGAATCAACGAACGCCGCAGCAAAGCAGGGATGCCGCTGCTCAAGATTGTGGCGATTAACATGGTTCCTTCGCAGAACTGCGCGCCCATTTCCACCACAAGGATACGCAGGGGCGAAATAGACCATGAAGGACGACTTCTGAAGACATCCTGAGAAGCACGGGTGCTCTCAAACGAGTTTTTTCAGGAGATTGGACCTCGAGACAGCCACTTACTACGTAAATACACCGCCTATTTACGTAGTAAAGCAGCCATTTACCATGTAGATGGAGCCTTGTGATTTACGTGGTGAACCACATTTCCGACGCAAGACATTCGGAATACCGAATCCACATAACTAACACAGTATTCAGCCGCACCAAGACCTCGCAGATTCGCTCGTCAGCGCTCGTTCTGTTCTTGTGAAGAGCAGTAACGCTGAAATGTACGCAGCTGGCTAAGGTTTAAACTCTCGGCTCACAATACCTTCAGGCACTCAGAGGGGGATAGCAGAGCAGTGTCGATTCCGCACCGCGTCCGCGGCGTAAAAGTCCTCAAAGCCGTTTCGTCACCGCTCAGGCTGCAAATCCTGAACCTCCTCTTTGACAAGGCAGCGCTCTCGTACACGGAGCTCATGAACGCGCTGAAGATGAACCCCAGCCGCGACGCGGGAAGGTTTGCCTATCACCTCAAATTCCTCCTCAGAGCAGACCTGGTTGAAGCAGACGCGGAAGCGAAGAAATACTGCCTAACCGACCTGGGCAAGATGGTCATCGACGTAGCCGACAGAGTCGAGAAGAAGGCGGTCAAGCCGAAAGGGATGCTTGTCCGCACGTCTCACTTCACCTTCGAGGAGTTTGACGCGAACAAAATCGCCAGCTCCCTCATCCGCGAAGCCCGAATGCCCGTGGACTTGG
Source organism: Bathyarchaeia archaeon (assembly GCA_041946875.1). Classification (GTDB taxonomy): domain Archaea; phylum Thermoproteota; class Bathyarchaeia; order Bathyarchaeales; family Bathycorpusculaceae; genus JADGNF01. The sequence goes on along the minus strand of JBHGBG010000032.1, from coordinate 2,151 downwards.
CGCAGAAAACCTCGAAAGAAGCAGAGAAACTGCTCCTTAAAGCCAAAACCAAGTACCTGACGGCGCCTCTGATTAGGGAAATCGTAAACGTCATTCTAATCGAAAAAGGCTTGGAAGAATACCGCCACAAACTCACCCGCTTGGGTTTGCCCGTCCACGAAGTCACCGCCCTCATAGAAGCGAAGGAAGAGGACGAAACCTCAGAGCCCGTGCTCTCCACAGCGGGAAAAACCGTGTTCAGGGAGTACACGCTTCTCAACGTCTTCCCCCGAGACATCGCCGATGCACACGTCTCAGGAGCATTGCACATCAACCGGCTAAGCACGTGGATTCTGAAACCCAACGAGGTCATTCACGACCTTAGATTCTTCCTCCAGAACGGTCTGAAGCTTGGCAACAGGACCCAGCGGCTTTCCATGAAACCTCCTGGAAGCTTCGAGGCAGCCTTGTCGATGGCGTTCAACGTGCTCCTGCTGTCCTGTGGTGAAGTGAACGAGACGCAGACATACGAGTACTTCAACGTGTTCTTGGCGCCCTATGCGAGAGGCGTAGACGCAGCCATATTGAAGGAAAACCTCCGCCTCTTCATCCTGAACGTGAACCACCACGTCAGCGCCACGTTGGGACTGGACCTCAGAATCCCCAAGCACATAGCCGGCATGCCAGCCGTCGGACCCCAAGGAAAAACCGTGGGAACGTGCGGAGACTTCGCCGAGGAAAGCAGGCTCCTCGCCTCGCTCATTCTCGAAACCTGCGCCGAGGAGAGCTTAACTAAGCCCCTTCACAACCCAAAACTCATCGTGAAAATCAACAACGAAACCCTTACGGACGACAACAGCCGCAAGCTCCTCCTGAAGGCTCACAGCTTGGCAGCGGAAAGGGGCAACGCGTACTTCGCCAACACGCTGCGGACCGAAGGGAAGAACGCGGCTTTTTCAACCACGGGCGTCAAGCTCGAAGCAGACCTGTCCACGGACTGGGAGACAGACACGCTGAGGACAGGCTGCCTAGGATACGTGACGGTAAACATGCCCAGAACCGTCCGCGAAGCCGAAGGCGACAAGACTAAGCTTATTAGTTTGCTGAAGGAACGGTGCGAACTTGCAGCCCGAGCCATGGGAATCAAACACAAAGCGCTTCGCCAGTACGGACGAAGTACGCTTCCGTTTCTCATGCAGAGCACGAACGGCGATACCTACTTCAGGCTCGAAAACTGCTCCAGCATCATAAATCTGGCAGGGTTTCATGAAGCCGTCGAAACCTTCACGGGAAAAGCCCTCAGCCAGCCCGAGAGCCTCAAGCTCGCGCAGGAAATCACGCAGGAAGCCACAAGCTACCTCCACAAGATGGGCCGTAGACACGGCAAACGTCTTTTCCTCAGCACGCTCCACAGTGCCGAAGCCTCCACGAGACTCGCGCAGCTGGACATCGAGAAGTACGGCGTCGCCAAGGTTAGGTTTCAGGGGACCCGTGAGAGCCCGTTCTACTCCACCACGCGGCGGGTGCCCTTGCAGGCTGGCAGTCCTTTGGCTGTTTCGGCGGAGTTTCTGGATGCGGAGGAGAGGCTGAAGGGTTTGGGCATGGGGGGCAGCCTCGTCGTTGTCGAGTTGAACGGTGTGGAGGACAAGCCTGAGGAGTTGTTGGATTTGACTGCGGGGTTGATGCAGAACCAGGGCTTCGAGTTCCTCACCTACAACCGCCGGGTCACGTACTGCGCGCACTGCGAAAAGAGCTGGCTGAATGATTTGCACAAGTGCCCGGTGTGCGGTTCCATTGGGACGCTCGTCGTTTTCGACCGGTTTGGCTCCACTTAGCCTGCGGGTTATTTGACTGCTCCGAGTAGGAGGGCGAGTAGTGCCATGCGGACGACTATGCCGTTCCAGACCTGCTGGAAGTAGCGTGCCTGGGGTTTGGCGTCGACTTCGGCTGCGATTTCGTCCACGCGTGGCAGCGGGTGGAGGATGATGAGGTCTTTTTTGGCGTTGGTGAGGGTTTTCAGGTCCACCCTGTACGCGCCTCGGACTTTGGCGTATTCCGCCTGGTCGGGGAACCGTTCCTTCTGTATCCTGGTGACGTAGAGGACGTCGACTTGGGGGACGACTTTGTCGAGGTTCTGGGTTTCGAAGACTGGGATTTTGTTCTCTCGATAAA
>JBHGBG010000031.1:0-30298 GCA_041946875.1 Bathyarchaeia archaeon | reverse complement strand
TAGGCCTGAGGCGCCTATCCTGCAGAGGTTCGTGGGTTCAAATCCCACCCCCCGCACCAGCCCTTTGGAAATAGAGGACAAATTGGGTTTTCTTATTCCCAGCACATTATGGGAATCACTGGGAATCAATGCTTCAATTCTGATGTTGTGATGAGAATAGCAGCGTCTCCCATTCTCGAATCCAACATAATGTTTAACACGAGCGGTTTTACCGCGAATTTCTAAGAAACCCTCAATATGGCAGATAGGGCAACGCACTTTCATGATTTCACCTCGGGTAAATTCAGCAAATCAAGTTGATTGGCAATTTTCCGACAGGTATCTCTAATGAACATTAATCTCTCAACCGCATCCTTCTTTTCTTGGGTTCCGCCAACAAGACCAAAAAAAGGCTTCTCGTTAAACGAGTTCAACTTAAAAACAAATCTTCCAAGGTCCTCAAGAGTGCTTCCCGAAATTCTGAGCTTTTCGGCACGTTTTTCAAGTTCTTTAATCTTTGTTTCATTCAGTTCATAAAATACTGTTTTGTGACTTTTCGCATGTCTTCTTAGGTATTCCTCACGCACAAGTACTTTCAAGTATTTGTCAAGAGTTGTTGGTGAAAAGGATGGATTGTGGTTTTCTTTTCGGTTTGCTTTCAGTCTTTCTAATAGCTCAGATGAACGAATCCCCATAATTGGCTGAGTCGATTGGCTGGCAAATTGCTTCGTCCTAAAAGTTCTTACACTTACTACAATTTCATCAATAATATCTCCATCAAGATTTTCGATTGAATTGCCGCTTTTTGTTTGCTTCATGATGTTTCACTTCTGTGGAATTATTACTGTTATAATAACGCAAAAGTATTTATACCTTTCACCTCTAAGGTACGAAGCATGAAGTCAAAGCACAAAACTATCAAACTAAGAGAGACTACACGCAGAAGTCTGCAGTCTCTTGGTAAGAAAAACCAATCTCTCGATGACATGGTGCAAACACTGCTTGAGAAGGTCGGTTCACCATGACAGGGAACAACGTCGATGGAACAATTATGGCGCGGGCTGTCGAGAGGCTCCCGCATCATCTTAGAGAACCTATGCGGAGCGACGAAATTCAAGCCCTTCGGTTGCTGTACGGCATTAATGCAGTCCTGAGAGAAAAGGGGCTTGTTACTGATGGGGAAATGGAAAGATGTCTCAAGGCTCAGAAAGGGAAAGAACTTGCACGCTTAGTTGAAGAAGAAAAGAAGGCAGCTATTGCCAAGAGTGAGCGAATAGAGAAAATCGAGGCTGAATCGTGGAAGGAATTCAAAAAGCACGTAATTCCCTATCTATATGGCGGCGAAAAACTGCAATGGCACACCATTAGAAATGGCAAGACGGTTGAAGCGCTGATAAAGAAAGAGACTATTCAAGGGGTAAGTTCAGAAAAGATACTAACGGACTGCGAGGCGTTCATCTCAGAGCTTTCACGCTACGACAACTTTGGAGTGAGATGTGACGGTGTTACCTTCCTACTCAGAGTCATTCCGTGAAGCATGTGCAAAAACGGGGCTTTTCTACTGGGGCAATCACCACACTAAGCCCCGTAGCAAAGTCTGTGATAGAAGGGGAACAAGAAACACCTGCTTTTGGCTCGAATAAGGGTGATGTAATGGTTACAGCAAAGGTATCGGCGGCAAAACGTTTGGGGTTCAATGAAGCAGACCTAAGCAGCGTTATAGAAGTTGTCCGAGAGGAGCATGCCACTGGACGCATAGCCGAGACAAAAAAACCGTTGCATAGCACGATTGGAACAAGGACACCGCTTTATGAAGAGGCTATAGACCGAACTTGAAAGGACGAAGGGAGGTGGGTAATGTTGTCCGTGTTTAAGGGCGATTCATTCGACAAATCATTTGACGGAGAACGTCTCCTCACGCAAGCAAGCAAGGTTTTCCAGTTGATGAAAGACGCGCAGTGGCGAACACTTCATGAAATTGCAGATGTCGTGCATGCGCCAGTGCAGTCGATAGGCTCTCGGTTGCGCGGTTTTAGAACAGCCAAGTTCGGCAAGCATGTGGTAAACAGACGCAGACGCGGTGACCCATGCAAGGGGCTTTTTGAGTACCAACTAATTGTGAATCCTGATTGGGACTGCAAAGACGGTGAGCCATGAGGCGCTTCTGTAGCATCCTAATTTCATTGCATTGAAAGAGTGTTGCATCCGTTAGGAAAAACCCGTTATCGGGGTGTAACGGGAGAAAGAATAAATAAAATACGGCTATATTCAAAAAAACCGTATTAATACCCCCTAACGTCAACCCAACCGCCCCCCACACTCGATGCACACGATTGTTTACTCATATTTTTTTCCCCTTACACCGCCGTAACGGATATTTCCTAACGCATCCTGATTCTTACGAATCCATGCAGCGTATGCGTGTTGCGGTTTTCAATGCTTGCGTTGATTAAACGGACGGTCTTAGCGCTGAGGTACAGGTTACTGGATTCTAAAGATTTTTGAGAATTAGTTATATAACGCAGTTATTTTGGGCTTTTCCTTTCAACGCATCGAATATGCAACGAACAAAAACTCTTCTCGCTTTGTATGGAGATTCTCGTCGGTATATGTATGAGGCTCCGACAATCTCCAAGGCTTCCTTCAAGTGATTGGGTGATAGAGGCTGATTCTAATCGATTTCAGGAAATACGGCTGAAATCTTAGAGTTCCTTTTTGGACAAGTTAAGTAGAGAAGGTGCAATCGTGCAAATTCATCTTAACGAAGCAAAACGACAAAAACTCCAACATTATTCATTATAAATCGTCTCAAATTTTGGCTATTCAGCCTAACCCACCCCGTCAAGTTCTTAACGCATTATGTGCTCGATGAATATCATAGCTCAAATAATGAATACCTCGATTTCTAAAACTCATTATGGTGTTCGGAGTTCCCGCACTCGATTCTTGAGCCACAAACCTTGCTCATGTGTTATAATTCCTTCTAAAACGAGGTTGTTGATTTGTGTATCAATGTAATACAGGTTATCATTCTCTCTGATTTTTGCGTAGTTAAGTTCGTCGAGTGCGTTTCTTGCATAGACTGAGTCATTGCCAAAATCATGAACGTACTCGTTGTAGATTTCGCTGTATTTCCTGATGTCATATACCGCTAAACAAGAATAGTTTGCATAAGTCTGAGCCAACTCTTCAAGGGGAACTGCTAAACTCCCAGTTGGCGGAATAGGTTGATATGTTGTCTTCATCGTGGGTTCGATTGTTGTAGGCGGGGTTGCAGTCAGGTATTCATGTGAAATGCTTGGATATTGTTGTCGTATCTGATAAATTCTGTCCTTCAGCCATTCACCTGTGCTGGCATCATAAGTCCCGCTAACAACTTTTTGGTCAACATCGTAGTTTATTTCGGTGAGCGTCCAAGGTGTGTTAGCGTAAGCTCTCGCGAGATTCTCATATGCTTTTTCTAAGTTTCGTTGTGCCTCATTGTATCGGTCGGTTGCGGGCTTAACGCCAACAAAGTACCACGTCATTATTGAAACCGTCGAACAGATTAGACCGATGAGAGCGAGAGCCGCCCCAGCTCTATTATTCACATCCCAATTTATCATTACGTGCTCTAACTTTTAAGCTGTTTCAGAGTGTCCTATCAGGCTCCTAAAGCGTTTACAAACAAAGTGCCAAAAGCTCTTCTGCGTTCTTTAATGCCCGTACCTGAAGGTCATTGATGAAATGAGGATTGAAGTAGTTTCTGAGGAATACTCGCGAAGAAATCCGTCCCTGTAGAAAATCTATCTCAGATTCTCTAAGATTCTTAACGGACACACTCGCATACAATTCCCTAAGGTCCGCAAAGCGCAGCTTCCTGAGACGATTCTCGGCGAGATGCTGGGCACGGTCATACGTAATCGGCTGCTCTTCCGTAGCTATCGCCTCAACTATTCGGCGCGGCACAAAGCTGATAAACACTTTCTTGCTGTTGCGGATAAACGTCTCTTTGAATCGAAAGTGCTCAAAGATTTCCCGCTCGCTGTCATAGTACGTGCCCAACTTACCCTGTTTACTCAGCGTGACAATTAGCCGAACGCATTCAACCGCCTCTATCATGCGCAAACCCGTCGCAACTATCAGGTCTAAGAAGTGCGTCATTTCCGCAATCTTCCGCCCTTCTCTAACCCATTCAATGAGTGGCTTAATGTCTGTGTTCTTGCTCAAACGGTCAATGATTATGTCATCATCGCTTCGCCCAGCCCATTTTAAGCCGAAGTTCTTAATCATGGCAGTGAACTCCGAATGCATTCCTAAGTACTTGCTGAGGGTGCAAAGAGCCTTAATGATGGATGTGCGTTTGCCGTCGCTGAAGGTATGCAGCATGTTCAGGTTTCGCGACAGAAGCAGATGCCCATATGTTCGGGAATAAGCCACTACAGGACGAGCTGTGAACGGTCGATAGTTTGCATAAACCCATCTCTTGAAGTCTTCATAATCTATCTCGGTTGTGGTTGCGGTGCGCTGGTTAAGTTCGCAGCGGAGAGCATTAGTTGGGGCGAAGCCCCCTGAGGCGCCTATCCTGCAGAGGTTCGTGGGTTCAAATCCCACCCCCCGCACCATCCCCGACTCCTATCTTGGGCTTTTGTGGTCATAAGCGTGAGTAGGGAGCGAATTGCTGCGAAACGCAACTTCAAATCTTTTCCCTTGGCGCGGCAAACCTTGAATCCGAACAACTGTCACAGACCAGAATCAGAAGCCCTTCTCAAGCCCGTCTTTTTCCGATTGCAGCCATGGCCAAGCCGATTGATACCGTGACGAGTACGGCTACTGTGAAAGCCACAATCCAGTTGATCCATGAGCTGTTTGCTTGAGGTATAAATGAGTTGTCACGCGGACTTAAAGACGTCTCCAGATTCTGAGGCGGCATGCCTATCGGCTCATAAGGTGCAGGAAAAGCCGCTACATCCGGATGGAACAACTCAGTCGCGGAAGAAGCCGCGGGGCTTGGAGAATCCTCGGGCGATATCTCCTTTGGAGATGTTCGGGTATGGTCCTGAATCAAAGTAGTTGCCGAACCTTGGGTTGGTGCGGCTGCAGGTGCTTCGGGATTTGGCGAGTCCAAGAAAGGAATGAAATTGACTGTACCAACGTTAAGGTCATACTTGAAATCATGGACCGTTCGATTGATATCTTGCGTGTTGGTTGTTCCCCACCAATTGTTCGCTGCACTCACGTTGTTTGAAGCCTGCAGGTAGATGTTGCAGTCGATGTTTGCGTATATGTTGTTGTCCGTGATTGTCGGCGAGACCTCGATGTATCCGAATCCAAAAAAGTAAACCCCTACTTTAGGGAGGTAGATTCCTTTTGAGTTGTTGGTGATTGTGTTGCCTCGAACGATGCCGTTCATAATTTGTATTCCTTCATTGTTGTTCATGATTAGGTTTCCTTCGATTGTTCCATCTCCTCCAATGATCGCTGTGTCACACTCGGAGATTGTGTTGCCAGAGATGTAGGCGTACCCGCCATAGCCATTTCCGCCAAGACAGGCGATTCCTCCATTCGTAATCTTGTTGTTCGAGGTTACCGGCATAAGCCCTGTTGCCTTGCCCGTGTACGTGTAGACTTTTCCCGAAATCTCGTTGTTTGAGATTGTGGGCGCGCCTCCTGTAACGCGGATGTCGCCTTTGATTTTGTTGTTTGAAACTACAGCTGAAGCTGTGACCGTAACTGTTCCAGTTATGTTGTTGTCCAGAATCTCTGATTGGCTTCCGACGCTGATTTCTGCATTGACAGAACTGCTGGCTATTCTCAAGATTCCATTGCTGCTTAGTGGGATTGAAATAACCGCGTTTTCTATTATGCTTCCATCGGCAGATTGCGGCATGGTCATTTTTCCGCCATTGAGGTGAATAGGGTCCGTGACGCTGCCAACTGCATGTAACGTGCCATTAACCAGCAGGGTGCTGTCTTGAAGGTTCACGGTCACTCCTTGCTCAATTCTTAGGGTTACCCCTTTGTAGACAACCACCGACGTTGAAAATGTATACGGGCTGCCTGCTTTGGTCCACGTAGTGTCTGATGCAATTATGACTATCATGCCAGTCTGCGCTATCCCCAAACTGGAGCTAGCGACAGAGATCGTTGCTGAAAAAAATAGGGCTGTTAGGACTGCGGATAAGAATGCGGTTTTCATGCTGTAGCCTCCAACATAGAACGGCGGAGCAACGCGTAAAAGGGTATTTGTAAAGATTCCTTGACGCAAGAAAACTGTTCTTCAGGGAAGAGTTCTCAGGGTGAGGCTGTTCCGCCGAGGGCTTGGATGTTCGCCACTTCACCCGTGTCTGCCCAGATGCCCACGCTTATAATGCTGACTCCGCCAGGGTATGTCTTGTCCAAGCTTAGCGTGACGTACCAGTAGGGATACAGTGTAAGGTCCTCAGTCTTGGTGTGTGGGTGGAACCCCACCGAAACGGGAGTATCTAGGACCTCGAAGTTCGTGATTTGTGTTCCATTCGCGTTCCACGAGAAGCTCCTCGCAGCCTCTTTGGCTATGAGCACCGCTTGGTCTCGGGATATGCTTACTCGAGAGTTTCCAACTTTGAATAGGAACCAGTCATCGCTCAGTTCAGTCACGACGTGGTTTTGGGAGACTATCTGTATGCCCTTCGTCTCGAAGTCCGCTCCGTTCTCCGTGTACATCAGCAGGACCTCGGAGTTTTCGCCGTAGGACGTCATCCTCAGCTTCGTGTTTCCCAGCGTCTGGTCGCCGTCGTTCCCGCTGGCAGAAGCCATAAGTTGACAGATTTCATCCAGGTAAGAGTCGTTCGTGGCCGCTCTGTACCTCTGCATAAGCTCTCGAGCGGCTTGGAGGACATCGGTTGGCTGCTGCTGCGTGAAAAGCAGGGGATAGTTCGGGTAGCCCTCGAACTGGACAAGCTGGAAAAGCGAGAAGTGGTTGTTCCTGAACCTCAGGGTCATCTCAAACCTGCTTTGACTGTTCGCAAACTGGTACTTGACGACCTCTTCGATGATGTTCCCCATATCTGGTCTGACCTCCGCCGTGGGGTTGCCAATCAGGGACGCCTCGTACTTCGACACGTCAATCTGAAAGACATCCCGAATCATAACCATAGCCTTCTCAGTGGAAGGACTCCAGGACAGCAACTGCTGGTTCTGCGCCCGGATCTGGTCAAGGTTGGCCTTCACGAGGTCAAGCTCGCTTGACAGGCTGTTGACGGAAGCGTACTGCACGTAGGCGAAGCTTGCCAGGAGCACGATGGTTACCGTGAAGGCGGCGAACAGCGTTTTCCACCTCAGGGGTAATGCGGTGAACCGCTTGGTTTCAGCGTTGGGAACCTCTTCGGCGCCCTTCATCATAGAAACCGAGGCTTTGCCGAAACTTGACAACTTGTACTTGCCGTCATCGTCCTTAATGACGAGTTCCCCGAGGTTTTCGAGGTGGTACGTCAGGTGTGAACTGGGGATGGCGAGGTCCTCCAGCATCTCCGAGAACGTCATCGTCCTTTCTGAAAGCATGCGGAGAATCTTGCGGCGGGCTGGGTGCCTAAGGGAGCTGAACATGACGGAGTACGTTTCTTCCTCGGAACCGGACATACCAACCCCTCATGTATGACTTTGACTTCGAAGCATTAGAAGATATCTGTAAACTTGGGATTTTATGGGTCAAGAAACACCGAGGAACATCGATGTTTAGTAGTCTTTTCTTGTGACAAGAAATCTTTACAAGAAGCGTTTTATCCGCAAAACCGCTAAAAACAAGTCGTCTGAGGCTTCAAGATGAAGGAATCCAAGAGCCGACAGAGATGCTACCTGGCAGACACGCCTGCGGCGACGCCTGACCTCAAAATCAAATACGTACCCATGATGGTTTTTGAAGAGGCAGGAAAAACCATTATACAACCAGTGACGGCAAACAGTGAGACGCCTGAGATTCGGGAGCTGTTCCGAAGCGGCACGCTTGAGGTGTGGTTGTCCAACGGTCAGCGTGACCCTGCGCAGTTCGACGTTGCCATCTTGAAGTACAAGCAGCAGGTGCAGCCGCCCACGATGTGTAGCCGTGCTCAGGGCCGGATGTGCCTGAAGAATCATCTTGAGACCATAGTCTCGTGTGCTCAATGTCCACTTAACGACGAAGGAGCCGAGGACTAAACATGGCAAAGGACACCCTAGCCCAGCTTCGCGACTTTGGGGGTTTTGTCGTCGAGGCTGGGCTAGGTTCTGATTGGTTGGTGACTGGATGACGAACAAAGCACCCTTGTACATGGTAACCTGGCGGTGTACCCGAAGATGCGTCGGCAGGTGCCTCTACTGCAGTTACACACCGCCCGTAAAGCCTGAAGAGGCAGAAGTCAACACAAAACTGGGCTACAAAATCGTCGACGAGGTCTACGACTTTGGTGCTCCGTGGTTTGGCATAAGCGGCGGCGAACCCCTTGTCCGCGAGGACATATTTGATGTCATCGAGTACGCCAAGCGCACGGGGTTCGAGGTCAGTTTGATTACGAGCGGCTTTGCCTTCGATGAGCGCCGCCTCAATCTGCTGACAAAGCACGAGGTCCACACAGCCGTCAGCATCGACGGTACACGGGAATCCAACGACGCCATCCGAGGCAAGGGCGCATACGACAAAGCGCTGTTCGCCATGAAGAAACTGTCCGAGAACGGCCTGCTTGACTGCATCGTCACAACCATGACGAAGTACAACATTAACGACATGGCCAACCCCGCGAAGCTCGCAGCTGAGCACGGAGCCCGCATGGTAGTCTACCACAACCTCGTGCCCGTTGGACGCGCCAGCACGAACATGCCGGATCTGGCGCCAACGCCTGACCAGTACGAGAAAGCCTTCAACGAGATCTACGACCTGCAAGTCGCCTACGCCAGCAAACTAAAAGTGAACGTTTACGCGCCTTTCTACGCCCGCATCGTCCGCCAGAAGAACCCCGTGGATTTCTGGGACTGGTACCGCAACGGCTTCCTGGGCAAATGCAGCATAGGCGGCCAGTACATGGGCATCACGGAGAACGGCGACTACCGCGCCTGCGGCTTCCACGAAGCCCACCGCATCGGCAACGTCAAAGACATGAAACTCACCAGCGCCTGGAGCAATCTGCAGCGCGACGAGCTGCATCAGAAGCTCCGAGACAAGAGCAACCTCAAGGGCAAGTGCGGAGTGTGCGAGTACCGAGAAATCTGCGGCGGCTGCAGGACACGCGCGGAGTACTACACGGGCGACCTGTTCGCCTCTGACCCTGCTTGCGCTTACGTTCCTAAGGTGTTGCGAGGGGAATAGGTTTTTTCATTTTCTTTCTCTCTCTCGCTCGAAAGGTCTTGTTCGTGGGTTCAACACCCACCCCCCGCACCATAGCGGTTAGAGCTATTGTCACTTTAGGTTCTGGTTGAAGAACGCGACTAGGTCCTGAGCGACCGCGTCTTTGCTGGGTATTCCAGCGACCAGAGTCAGATGTCCTCTTCCAGGGTATATCTTCAGTTCGACTGGGACTCCTCCTTGCCTGAGAGCTTCGCAGAAGAGTGTGGCTTGCTGCGGCGGAGCATTCACGTCTAAGGCGCCGTGGAGCAGCAGGAAGGTCACGTTGTCGCCGCTGTCAGCTTGGTATATGGGGAGTCCGAGGCTCTGTGGTTCTGCTGTTTGGAGCCACGCCATTATGGTGTCTTCGCGCCTCGGGTCGGTGATGTTTATGCCTTCCAGCGTGTAGCCGCCTGCCAACGGTGCGATGGCGTAAGCTTTAGGGAGACTGTTGCCGCTGGGTATGTAGTTCTTGTCCTGTGTCAACGCGTAGAGTGAACAGAGGTGTCCACCGGCGGAGTGACCGCTCATGCCAATGCGTGCCGTGTCGATTCGGTACTCTTCGCTGTGCTGTTTCGCCCATTGCAGGACCATCTGGATGTCTTCCAGGGGTGCAGGGTAGCTGAAGTCGGGGAGCAACCGGTAGTTCATGTTTATCACAGCGTAGCCCTGGTCTGCGAGGAACTTGGCGATTGGAGACACATCGCTCTTGTCGCCTGCGGACCATGCGCCGCCGTGGATGAAGATTATGAGGGGCAGCTTGGAGCCGTCACCTTCGGGAACGTGCAAGTCCAGTTTTTGCGCTGGGTCGGTTCCGTACGGTACGTTGTACAGCGAAAAAGCAGGTGTCTGGACGGGAGCGTGCCCCGTTGGGCTGGGAATTGGTTCGGCTGTGTGCTGTGGAGTCTGGTCGGGCGTCCGTTGAGGTGTTTGCTCGGGTGTCTGTTGCTGTGTCTGGTGCGGAGTTGGGCTTGTCTCAGGCTTCAACGGCTCTTTGGGCGTGCGTGCAACGATTACTAAAGCAGTGAGTAGGCATGCGGCTAAAGCCACGACAACGATAATGAGGACTGTTCCGAGCTTCGTTTTGCAGCTCCTGAGCCAGTTGGGTTCCGAATGGTTCTTCTATGCATTCTCAGTCGCGTTGTCAGAAAAGCGTTATGAATTCTGAATCTTCTTGCGCTGAATTAGCAGTCCGCCGTTGCCCGTCTTTGACTAAGGTTTATAGGGTTAGTCGGATAATCCATCCTATCTAAAACTGGGGAAAGAATGCAGGTGCCGTTCGAGAGGGCGTTGATGTGGAAGAGGTTATAGCCACCCGAAGCCTGACGAAGAAGTATAAAGAGGTCCATGCAGTCGAGGACCTGAACCTCAGCGTCCACATGGGTGAGGTTTTTGGTTTTCTCGGACCTAACGGCGCGGGCAAAACCACGACCATCCGCGTGCTCACCACGCTGGCTAAGCCTACTTCGGGCTCGGCGAGTGTGGCTGGCTTCGACGTAACGAAGGCGCCTGAGGCTGTTAAGAAAGCCATAGGCGTGGTGCAGCAGCATCTGACGCTGGACTTGGATTTGAACGTCAGGGAGAACATGGAACTGCACGGCAGGCTGCATCACATTCCGACAGGTGAACGCAGGCAGCGCATCGCTGACCTGCTCGAGTACGTGGGGCTAACCCAGCAGGCAAAGCGCATGGTTCAGCAGCTGTCGGGCGGCATGAAGAAAGCCGCTATGATAGCCCGTGCTCTGGTTCATCAGCCGAAGGTGCTGTTTCTGGACGAACCGACCGTTGGGCTGGACGTCCAGATGCGGCGGCGTATGTGGGACCTGATTCGCCGTCTCAACGCGGATGGAACCACGGTTTTCCTCACGACACACTACATCGAGGAGGCGGAGGCGCTGTGCCACCGCGTGGGCATCGTGCACATGGGACGCCTGATAGCGCTGGGCAAGCCGTTAGAGCTGCGGCAGAAGGTGGGGCTCGTGACGGTCGAAACGCTGGAGAACGGCAAGTTCACGCGATACCAGCACTTTCCCAACCGCGACGCCGCCACAAGCTACGTGCAGAGCCTACCCTCCGACATCAAGACTATCCTCATACGCGACTCCAACCTGGAGGACATCTTCGTCGAGTTGACGGGCAAGAAAGTGGGGGAGGACTGATACTGAACACGCTGCGGGACATATACGCCGTCCTCTGGGTGGACCTGCGCTTCCTGAGCCGTAACTGGCACCGCACGCTCGCTACGACGCTCATCGCGCCCGTGCTGTACCTGCTGGCTTTCGGCTACGGCTTGGGCATGGGTGTCACCATCGAGGGCTACAGCTACCTGCAGTTCGTCATCCCGGGCATAACGGCGTTGACGGCGATGACTATAAGCTTCAACGCTGCGGGGATGAAGCTTCATGTGGACCGTTTGTTCTATAGGTGCTTCGACGAGACGTTGATGGCCCCCGTCGGCTTCTTCGCCATAGTCGTAGGCAAGACGCTCATAGGCGTCGTGCGCGGGCTCATCAGCACGGTGGCGTTACTTGTGGTCTGTTTCGCTTTCTCGCCCCTGCCTGCCGTCGGCTTGATGTTCATATTCGTACTTGTGGTAACGTGCTTCGTCTTCTCCTTCTTGGGCGTGTTCGTGGCGTTGGTGGCGAAGTCGCATCAGGACATGAACGTGTTCATGAGTCTCGTGATTCTGCCCATGTCCTTCCTAAGCGGCACGTTCTTCTCGCTGAATCAGCTTCCCGAAGCGCTGGGAATCGCGCTTTCGTTCTCGCCGCTGACGCACACGAGTCTCTGTCTGCGCGCCGCTGCTCTGGGGCAGCCGTTTCCGTGGTTCTCTTTGGCTGTACTTTTGGGTTTCGGCGCTGCCTTCTTCGCGTTGTGCCTAGTTGCGCTGCACAGAACCAATGAATAGTCGATCGCCCCAACTCCATTTTCCGCTTTTGACGCGATGTGTTTGGTGCACGAATGCCGCTGCTGAGAACCATCGAGCGTTGTGTTATATCGCGCACTCTGTGTGTTCTAGAATTGAACTTAGCCCGCGGGGTTTGCCTGCGTCCTCTTGAGCAGCCCTTCTACTCTTTCGTTGAGCATCTGGCGGCTGGACTCGTCGATCTCTCCCTTAACGAAAGCTCCTTCAATGTCTTCGTCCTTGATTCTGCAGATTTCTTCTCGGCATTTCTTGGGATCCGAGTCTTTTAGCGTTTTGAAGGTTTCCATAGCCTTGTTGTACAGTTGCACTCTCTTCTTCCTGATTCGGTACCCTCGCATCAAAAGCGGCACCCATTTAAAGCTGCTCAGGGCGGCTCCCACGGCTGTGATGCCACCTGCGATCTCCAAAATTGTGCCGAAACTCATCGGGGTTGTCTCCGGAGGCGGGGCAGTTGCTGTGGAAGCGGCAGGCGTTGGCGAGGAAGTGACTGTTGGGAGCCCAGCGGTCGGCGACGTAGGTGACTGAACATTCGTAGGGCTTGCGGAAGTGGGTATAACTGGAGGAGGACTGTAGTTGGCAATTGTGACAAACTCCTGGATACGGTTGTTTCGCGTGTCCGCCACGTAAACCGTGCCTCTCGCGTCTACTGCTATGCCTTCGGGTTCCTCAAATTGACCTTCTTCGGAACCGTAGCTGCCCCATTTGGTCAGAAAGTCGCCATTTGAGTTGAATTTCTGAATCCTGCCCACATCGGCAACGTAGACATCTCCGTTACTGTCAACCGCTATGCCTTGTGGAAGGCTGAACTGGCCATCTTCCGAACCCATTATTCCCCACGAAGTCAAGTACTTGCCGTCTGAGGTGAACTTCTCAACGCGGAAGTTACCTGAATCAGCAACGTAAATATTGCCGCTTCGGTCGACAGTAATGCTTCTGGGGTATTCAAACTGTTCCATCCCGGAGCCCTTGCTGCCCCACGAGGCAAGGAAGACGCCTTCTGACGTGAACTTCTCTACTCTGCAATTATCCGTGTCTGCTACGTAAACCATGCCTCCCCCGTCAACTGTTACTCCATAAGGAAGAGAAAACTGACCAGCCTCCGAACCGAAGGTTCCCCAAGCTTTCAGAAACGTGCCTTCAGAATCGAATTTTTCAATTCGGAAGTTGAATGTGTTGGCAACGTAGACGTTGCCGCTAGAGTCAACGGCTATGCCGTGCGGCTCATCAAATTGACCCTTTTCTTCGCCGCCTATGCCCCACGCCTTTAGAAACGTGCCGTCCGAAGCGAATTTTTGAACCCTGTCAACTTTCGTGTCTGCGACATATACATTTCCGCTGGTGTCTACAGCTATGCCTGAGGGCCAGTTGAATTGACCTTCGTTTGATCCTCCGCTTCCCCATTTTGTGTAGAACACGTAAGTCTCTCCAGCTCCGGCAAGGGCGGAGACCTCCAGCATGGGAAAGATCACGAGCCCACAAACCAGCACCAGCATTAACGAAGCGATGGCACTCATGTAGCCGAACCGCTCATTCTTAATGCAATTCCCAGATTCCTTTCCAGAGACTTGCTTCATGATTCTTAGCTGTTTGGATTGATTGGGATATATAGTTTGCCAGAGTTCTCGCAACAGCGGCCAGAATCGGTTAAGAGCAGCTCTGTTCCCTTCTCCTTCCCCGCATAAAAAAGACAGCCGCGCTTGAAAACAGGAGGTTCAAACAAGGTTGCGCGCTATTTTGGGGCAAAAAGGGGAATTCTGGGAAAGCCATAAAAACCTGACCAGCCAATTAGGGCTGACCCGTCATGAACAGGAAACTGTCCATCACACTCATCCTCCTCGGCATCCTGTGCCTTAGCTTCGTGGGGCAAGTGATGGCTCAAACCCGTGTTCCCGGCGTCAAGGCAGAAGACACATTCAAGTACTCCTTGACTTCCACATGGACCTCCACGAACGCCAGTGCCACCGTTCCCCCAGACATCTTGGAAATCAACAACACGCAATGGTACAGCGTCACCGTCTCGTACGTCATGGACGTGAACGTGACCACACGCGATTTCTGGCACTTCGCGAACGGCACCGAGAACCCCTCACTCGTCATCCAGGACGTTGAGTCGGGCCAGTGGTATTACATGACCGGTTTGGTGGGCATCATAGGCGCCAACATCAGCGCAGGTCAGTTGCTGCATCCCACGGGACAAGATGGGTGGATGGTCAACGAGACGGTCAGCCGCGAGTACGCCAGCGGAAAACGCGATACCAACTTGGTTTCTTTCACGACCGACCTTCTAGATGAGAACAATGTGACCATAGGCACGAGGAAAGAGGACTACTACTTCGACAAGGCAACGGGCATGCTGGTGGAGAGACGCGACGAGGTCAGCCAGAGAGGAGACCAAGCCACAATAGTCCTGAAGCTGACCGAAACGAACGTTTGGGCCGTTTCTTCAGCGGTGTCAGAGTTGCCCCTGCCTCTCCCAATCTTGGCAGGTGTCATAGCCGCAGTGGTTGCCGTGGTGCTGGTGGTTGCGGTGCTGCTCTACCGAGGCAGAAGAGGGCGCAGGAGAAAATCCAGACACTAGCAATCCAGCGTCTATGATTCTTACAGTCCCACATTCAGGTTGAGAAACGTGCAAGGCACATACCTTCCGGGTTTTGGCTGAACCGCGCGCTATTCTCTCTCGAACTTGCCTTGCCAGCTTTGCGGTGAAAATCAGTCCGATAAGTTAAAACGTCACTGCTTACCCTTATATACCAGACTTCTGTAGTTATCGCGATATCGCGGCAAACGCGGTGTCCTTGTTAAGCGGGAAAAACCAAAGGAGTCCCAGTTTATGTTGAAGGATGATAAACGCAAAGCCATGCTTGAGAAAATCATGAAGGAACACGCCTACGATGATAGTTCTCTCTTGGAGATTCTTCACAAAGCCCAAGAGATTTACGGCTACCTCGACCAGAACCTCTTGACGAACATCGCGAAGGCGTTGGATTTGCCGCCCAGCCACGTGTACGGCGTGGCGACGTTCTACAGCTTCTTTAAGCTGAAGGCGCCTGGTGAGCATGTGGTCACGGGCTGCTTGGGCACGGCGTGCTACGTGAAAGAGGTCGACGAGATAATAACCGCCATCGAACAGGAGTTCAACCTGAAACGCGGCGGCTCCACACCCGACGGACGTCTATCCCTTTTCCTGACTCGTTGCATCGGCGCATGCGCCATGGCGCCCAACATCATCGTCGACGACGAAGTCATCGGCAAAGCCACCAAAGAAAACGTGCTTGAAAGAATCCACCTGGCACTCGGAGGCAATAAGCCATGAAGCTGGATGACCTGCAGAAAGTAGCCGAACACGAGTTGGACTTTCAGAGAGCTTACAAGTACCGCATCAACGTCTGCTGCTCCAGTGGCTGTGTCCCCTTCGGCGCACTCAAAGTGCTGAAAGCGTTTGAGGAAGCGGTTAAGGAGTTCGGCGTCGAAAGAGAGTGCAAAGTCGCCCGAACAGGCTGCGTCGGCACCTGCTCCGTGGGTCCAGCCGTAGTCATCGAGCCAGGCGACTTCTTGTACCAGAGCGTCACGCCAGAAAAAGTACGCGAGATAGTGCGCGACCACATAGTCTTAGGCTTACCCGTAAAAGATATGCTCTACCGGAACGAGGCGTTCTTCAAGAAACAGCACCGTCTGGTCCTCAGGAACGCGGGCAAAATTGACCCGTCCAGAATTGAGGACTACATCGCCATGGGCGGATACTCCGCTATAGTTAAATGCCTCGCCACCATGACGCCGCAGGGAGTTATCTACGAAGTCCGCACCAGCGGACTCCGCGGAAGAGGCGGCGCCGGCTTCCCCACGGGCCAGAAATGGGCGCTAGTCGCAAGGTCACACAACACACCAAAGTACATCGTAGCGAACCTTGACGAAGGCGACCCGGGTGTTTTTGCCAACCGCACACTGGCTGAGGCAGACCCTCACGCCATACTCGAAGGTTTGCTCATCGCTGCGTACGCAGTCGGAGCTGAGAAAGGATACATCTACATCCGCGCCGAGTACCCGCTCGCTATCCAGACGCTGCAGAAAGCCATCGCCCAAGCCAAAGCCATGTCACTGCTTGGAGACAACATTCTCGAAATGGGCTTCAAATTCGACGTTGAACTGCGGTTTGGAGCAGGCGCGTTCGTTGCAGGGGAAGAAACCGCCATACTCGCCTCGGTTGAAGGGCGCCGAGCCATGCCGCGTCCTCGTCCACCCTACCCCGCCAACTCAGGACTGTGGGGAAAGCCTACGCTCATCCAGAACGTGGAAACACTGGCAAACATTCCGCTAATTGTCCAGAACGGCGGCGCATGGTTCGCCAGAATCGGAACACCAAGGTGTTCGGGCACGAAGTGTTTCTCGTTGACGGGCAAGACCAACAACCCGGGTCTGATAGAGGTGCCCATGGGCATCACGCTCCGGGAAGTCGTGTTTGAAGTAGGCGGAGGCATACCCGACAACCGCAAGTTCAAAGCCGTCCTCGTCGGCGGCCCCTCAGGCGGGTGCCTACCCGAGGAGCTCTTGGATTTGCCCATCGACTACGACTCACTGACGAAGGTGGGCGCAATCATGGGTTCGGGCGGAATCGTCGTCATCGACGAACAGTCGTGCATGGTGGACACCGCCAAGTTCTTCACCGAGTTCTGCGTGGACGAATCCTGCGGCAAATGCGTTCCCTGCAGAGCCGGGCTCGAGAACGTGTTAGAGATTTTCGACGGTATTACAAGCGGCACAGGCAAACCCGAAGACATAGCCAAACTGGACAAAGCGGGTAACTACATCAGAGACGCCAGCCTCTGCGGCTTAGGGCAGACAGCGCCAAACCCAGTTTTGACGACACTGCGTTACTTCCGCGAAGAGTACGCCGAGCATATAGCGTACAAGAAATGCCGCGCAGGCAAATGTTTCAAAAACCTGAAACGGAAGGTGGAGAAGCCATGAGCGTCGGAACCATAAGGTTGAAGATTGACAACGTTGAAGTCGCCGTTCCAGAAGGAACAACCATACTGAAAGCCGCAGAAGCCAACGGCATCGCCATCCCCACGCTCTGCGATTTGGAAGGCTTGACGCCTTACGGCGGATGCCGCCTCTGCATGGTTGAAGTCCACGGCTCGCCCAAGCTTTTCGCGGCGTGTGTGACCCCGGTGGGCGCGGGCATGGAAGTCGTCACCCAAAGCGACAAGCTGAAGGAGTACCGCAAGATGGCGGTGCAGTTCATACTCGCCGAGAGAACGCACATCTGCTCGGTCTGCGTCTCCAACAATGCCTGCGAACTGCAGAAGCTGGCGAACGAGCTGGGCGTCGACCACGTGATGTTCGAACGCGAATGGCCTCGCCACCCCATAGACTCATCGCACGACTTCCTCGTAATCGACCGCAACAGATGCATCCTCTGCACGCGATGCGTACGTGTCTGTGATGAGATTGAGGGCGTTCACACGCTCGACCTGAAGCTGCGAGGCAAAAACGAACAGGTCATCATAGACCTTGACGAACCTTGGGGCGAATCCACATCGTGCACTTCTTGCAGGAAATGCGCGAAGGTCTGCCCTGTCGGCGCCATCTACGTCGAATCCCAAGCGCTCAAGGAAACAAAGGACAAGAACATCGCAAGATTCGTGCTTTCAAGGAGGAAGCGGAAATGAGCCAACCTGCAGGCAGAGTGCGCGTAGCCACCATTTGGCTCAGCGGCTGCTCAGGCTGTCATATGTCCTTTCTCGACCAGGACGAAGCCCTCATAGACATAGCACAGCAGATTCAGCTCGTCTACAGCCCTATCGTGGACGCCAAGGTGTTCCCTGATAACGTCGATGTCACGCTGATTGAGGGTGCCGTCGCGAACGAAGACCAGCAGGAACTACTAAAATCAGCCCGTGAAAGAAGCAAGATTCTCATATCGCTAGGTGACTGCGCCGTGACAGGAAACGTGACAGCGCTACGCAATGCCTGGACCAACAGCGACCGCGAAGTCCTGAATCGTGCATTCGTGGAGACGGCTGACCTGCAGCCTCAAATTCCAACAGAAGTGCCAAAGCTGCTGCCTATGGTGCATCCATTGCACGAAGTCGTCAAAGTCGACTACTTCATCCCTGGCTGCCCACCACCCGCGGGACTCATAAACTACGTCATCACTCAGCTGCTACACGGACAGCCTGTGAACATGGAAGGCAAATCCAAGTACGGATAAACTGGAGGACAAGAGCATGAGGGATGAAATCGTCATAAACCCTGTCACAAGAATCGAAGGCCACGCCAAAGTAACCATATTCCTCAACAAGGACCAGACAGTCAGGGACGCAAGGTTTCAGGTCACCGACTTCAGAGGATTCGAAAAATTCAGCGAGGGCAGACCCTTCTACGAAATGCCCAGCATAACCTCAAGAGCCTGCGGCATCTGCCCCGTCAGCCACCTGCTGGCGTCCGTGAAAGCGTGCGATGAGATAGTGGCGGTGAAGGTTCCGCGAACCGCAGAGTTGCTACGGCGGCTGATGCACATGGGACAGATGATTCAATCACACGCGTTAAACTTCTTCCACCTCTCAGCGCCAGACTTCCTCTTGGGCATGGACGCAGACCCCGCCGAACGTAACGTCTTCGGACTCATCCAAAAAATGCCCGACCTAGCCAGACAGGGCATCAGACTGCGCAAATTCGGCCAAGAAATCATCGAAAACGTAGCTGGCAAGAAGATACACAGCAACGAGTGGCTCGTGCCAGGCGGCACAAAATGGCCGCTCACGAAGCAGCGGGCGGACTACTTGTTGGCGAATCTGCCTGAGGCGTTGGAGACGACGGTCAGGACAATAGAGATGTTCAAGAATTGGCTGAGCGGCTGCACCGAAGAAGTAGAGACCTACGGCGACTTCCCCTCCCTCTACCTTGGGCTGGTGACGCCCACGGGCGGCTTGGAGATGTACGACGGCAAGATACGCGTAGTCGACCACAACGGCAACATCGTCGCCGACATGTTGGACCCAGCCCGATACCACGAGTACATAGGCGAGGCGGTTGAGCCATGGAGCTACATGAAGTTCCCCTACTACAAGCCTCTCGGCTACCCCAGCGGCATGTACCGCGTTGGTCCTCTGGCGAGGCTGAACATCAGCAGTCACTGCGGCACTCCGATGGCGGATGCGGAGTTGAAGGAGTTCAAGAAGCTGGGCAAGAACGGCGTCGTTCAGAGCACCTTCCATTACCATTACGCAAGGCTGATTGAGACGCTGTTCTGCCTCGAAACTGCCAAAGCACTCCTTGCAGACCCTGAAATACTGGCTGAGCACGTGTGCAGCAAGACCTACCCGAACCGCAGCGAAGGCGTCGGCGTCGCCGAAGCACCCAGAGGCACGCTCATTCACCACTACAAGGTGGACCCTGAGGGCATGGTAACTTGGGTGAACATGATAATCGCCACGGAACACAACAACTTAGCCTACAACAAAGCCGTCACGCAAGTCGCCAGAAAATACGTCAAGGCCCAGCAGCTGCAGGAGGGCATGCTCAACCGCGTGGAGTCGGTCATCCGCAGTTTCGACCCGTGCCTGAGCTGCGCAACACATATGGTTGGACAGATGCCGCTGGACGTGCAGCTCATTGACGCGGAAGGCAGGCTCGTGGACCGCAAAGTCCGGTAATTTTTCCACTTTGGGTTTATTCCCGGACTCTTTTTACCCATTTTACTCTGTCGGAATCTCTGTCACATGAATGAATCGTCGATTTTATTCTGGCAGCGGTTGCCTTTTTCAATTCCTTCTTGACGGGTTCAGTGAGCTGAATTCCTTTGCCCAAGGTCGAAAGTAACTCCGTAGGGTTAACAACTGTGTTTGGGGGGGGAGAACTATCAGTTTGTTGGCGCTTATCTCGAGTTCCACGTAGTCTCCCTCCTCAATCCCGAGTATTTGCCTGATCTTAGCGGGGATTGTGATTTTTCCCTTCTGGAGAACCTTGACTTTATCACCCAAATTAGCCACCAGTAGAATACTCTGTGAAGGTTACATAGTAAGGTTATCCTTATGAGGTACTCATCTGATGGTTCGCTCGATAGGGAGCTGGAAAATCTGCGGCAGGTTTCTTTTAGTGACGCCTATTCAATCAGAAGCGCTGCACCAAAGGCTTTTTCGCTAAGCTTTATTATCGCCGCCATGCTTCTTCCGGCTAAGCGGTTATCAACATGAAACTTGGAACCTACGTGTACGCGCCAGAAAAAGCCCACGGCTTCGACTTCCACGTGCTCCGCGTCAAACCCGAAACAGGCATAAGGCTCCAGCCCGCACAGGACATGTACAGCAACGTCGCCGTCTTCGCCGACAACGTAGCCGCGCGTAGTCACCCAGACTGGGTCTCGCAGTCGCCTCTGGGACCCGCCAAGCTGGGAAACAACAACTACAACATCTACTGGGACGTCGTGTGCGCCACGCAGCCCGAACACAGGGCGGAACAGCTGGACTACATCGAGGACGTGGACAGGCACTCGCCGGGCGTGTGGCTGAACAGCCAGTACTTCGCCGACCACGGACACTGCACCTGCACCCGATGCAGCGAACGCTGGCAGAAGAGTGGCTTGGGCTGGCTCGAGTGGCGCAGGAAAGAGGTCACGGACTACATCGCCCAAATCCGTGAAAGAGTAAGGAAGGAGCTGGTGATGTGCGTTCAGCCCGACCCGGTGACTTCATACGAGCGGTACGGAGTGGACTTCGACGACCTCGCTAGGTACGCTGACGCCTTCAATGTCGTCATGTTCAGCAAGAGCTACGCCACGCCGTGGTACTGGGAGACGCTGTCTCGCGGGTTCAAGAAACTGCTCAAGAAGCTATTCAATGTTAGCTTGTACGTTTTCGGTCCGGGTGACAACCCAGCCGACGTGCCTTCAGCAGCGGAACTGTTGACCGTGAGCGTCCGGTGCGCCCGAGCCGAGATCGACGGCATACTCTACTTGGCAGGGAACGCAAACCAAATCCGCGATTTCCAGAAAGCAGCCGTGGACGCGCAGGAACTTCGCGAACGGCTGAAGAGCTACGGCGGCAAGCCAGTCCAGGAATTCCTTGGCAGGGTTGAGGACTGGGCGAAAATCGTGGGCTGAAGCCTTAGCCTTCGGCATGGAGTGTGGCTGTTTCCTTCATGCTCTGCAGGCACTCATGTCTAATTATGATGACGGAGTCATCTTCCTCGGCATGCAGGTGTACAGTTAATCTTAAATAGCACCAACAAAATACGCATTTCGACTACCCTGGTGTTCCATGAGTGTTGGTCGTCTCAAACATCGACCTAACAATCAATTCGCGCGTGATGAAACCCACAACGTTTTTAGCATCCAAAATCAAAGAGCCCACCCTCAACATAAACAACGACTACCGGTACCTCAAAACAGGCTACTACGTCTCTCTGCACGCTGAGGTCTTGGGCAGCAAGGTCGTCCCGTCGTGCGAAGACATCATAGACACCAGCCGCACGCCCATCCTTCTTCTGAGAGCGGCAAGAGCAGGAATCCCCACGTTGCCCTCCGTCGTCACCGACAGTGTCAAGAGAATCACCACCCAGCTGGGCTTCCCGGTCGTCGTCTTCGCCGTCAACCCTTTCATCCACGACGGCTACAAGATTGCCAACAACAGAACAGCGCTTTATCGAGCCGTCAAAAGCCTGGGCATGAACTACAAGTTCGCAGTCTGCGCCCAACCTCTTAGAGGCGAACTCGGCACAATCAAGGCTTTCTTCGGCAAGACCGACGAAACCCAAGATGAGCAAACCATGCAGATTGCGGAAAAAGCCTACCGCCTCTTCAAGATTCCCCTCTGCAAGCTCCACGTCCAGAAGACGCCTGAGAGAACCTATCTGTGCGCGCTCCAGCCGTTGGAAAGGAATGAACTTTCTCCAAGCGATTTAGGAAGAATTTCAAGAGAGGTCTCGCTCGTCTCCGAGCAGGATGAAATCTTCAGTGACTAGAATCGCATGCTTCGTCGAGAAATACAACTTTTCTGACCCCAGAGAAGAAAACGCACTCCAAAACTTCAAACACGCCGCGGAGAAGGCGGGGCAGGAGTTCCAGTTTCTCTTCCGCGAGGACATATCAGACATCCCACGGTACGATGCGGTCTTCATCAGGGCAACCACTGACCCGCTCTTCACCGCGTACATAGTCTCCAAAACCGCTTGGGAACTTGGACTCAGAGTCATCGACGACCCCGAGAGCATAACGATATGCGCCAACAAAATTCACCAGTACGAACTTTTTGAGAAACACGACGTGCCCCGCATCCCAACAATCTTCCTCAACAAAGAGCAACTGCATCACAAGACAATCACGGACATCTTCGACGCCTTGGGAAAACCCGTCGTCATCAAAGCGCCCTACACGAGCTTCAGCCGCTACGTTGAGAAAGCCGCCTGCGAAACCAGCTTCCGCGACGTAGCTAAGCGTTACTTCAAGAAATCCGACGTCCTTGCCGTTCAGAAGTTCACTCCGACAGCGTTTGACTGGCGCGTCGGCGTTTTGAACAACGATGTCCTTTACGTGTGCAAGTACATGATTCCGAAGGGCAGGTGGAAGCACGGCGCCAAGCTCCGCGGCAAACCAACGTTCACGTGGGGCAGAACCGTCGCCGTGAAGAAGCAGAACATGCCCGAAAGACTCAGAGAAGTTGCGCTGAAAGCCTGCAGCGTTGTGGGCAAAGGGCTCTACGGCGTGGACGTGAAGGAGGTTGACGGCGACTTCGTCGTGGTGGAAGTGAACGACAACCCAAGCATATACGCAGGTTATGAGGACCTCAAAGACAGGGATCTCTACGGCAAGATAATTCACTATCTCTCAGAATGAGCAGCACCACGATAGATTTTAAGGGCTTCTTCCATAATTACTAAAGAGCAGCGATGAAATGGGCGTTTGCTCATTGCGCTGTAATGTCTGCCCTGAGCAGAATAGAAGGCTTATTTGTGGATTCCGAACAGTCAAGAAGATCCTCTGAAACGGAGTCTCCGTTTTCCATCTACACCAAGACAGGATTGTCAACGGGAGAAGCGGCAGATAGACTACAGAAGTACGGTCCCAACGAAATCCCTGAAAAGAAAGCAAATCCCGTTCGCAAGTTCGTCGGCTATTTCTGGGGGCCCATTCCTTGGATGATAGAAGTTGCAGCAGTCCTTTCCGTAGTTATACAGCACTACGAGGATTTTGCCATAATTCTCACGCTGCTGATTGTGAATGCTATTGTGGGATTCTGGCAGGAAAGGAAAGCCGATAACGCCATCGAGCTTCTGAAGAAACGGCTAGCCCCCAAAGCCCGTGTTCTGAGAGATGGAATGTGGCGTGAGATGCCTTCTAAGGAGCTTGTTCCAGGGGATGTTGTCCGCGTTCGTCTGGGTGACATTGTCCCTGCTGATGTCAAACTCATGAAAGGTGACTACCTGCTCGTAGATGAATCCGCGTTAACTGGGGAATCCCTGCCTGTGGAGAAGCACATTTCTGACATTACTTATGCAGGAGCCATCGTTAGGCAGGGCGAAATGGACGCTTACGTCGTGGCAACTGGCATAAGCAGCTTCTTTGGCAAAACCACCAAGCTGGTAGCAGAAGCCAGAAGCACAGTTCACTTTCAAAAAGCCGTAATAAGAATTGGCAACTACCTGATTATTCTCGCGGCGATTATGGTCTCCGCCGTGTTCATTGCTGCTTTGGCTCGGCACGCTGACCTCTTGGAAATCCTTCAGTTTGCCTTGGTTCTTGTTGTTGCAGCTATACCCGTGGCTTTGCCTGCAGTCTTAACCGTTACCATGGCAATCGGCGCAATCGCCCTCGCCAAGAAAGAAGCTATCGTAAGCAAGTTGGTTTCAATTGAAGAAATGGCCGGCGTTGACGTGCTGTGCTCCGACAAGACAGGCACGATCACGAAGAACGAGCTCGCCGTTGCAGAAGCTCAAGCTTTTGGCAAATTCGAGGTTGATGATGCTCTCCTATATGGAGCATTGTCTTCCAGAGAGGAAGACCGTGATCCCATTGATGACGCTGTTATCGCCAAAGCTAAAGCAGTCAAAACGGTTGCCGATGCTCTTGCACGGTACAGCGTGATTGACTTTAAGCCTTTTGACCCTGTGGCAAAAAGAACTGAAGCCTTGGTGGAGGGTAAGAATATGGGGCGCTTCAAAGTGTCCAAGGGCGCGCCGCAAGTTGTTATGTCTCTCGTTTCAAATAAATCAGAAATCGAGAACAAAGCAACGAAATCGTAAACGCTTTCGCAAGTAAAGGATACCGAGCGCTCGGAGTAATTAGAGCCGATGAAGAAGCCAAATGGCAATTCGTAGGTCTTCTGGCAATATACGATCCACCTCGCGAAGACTCTTCGGAAACAATCAAGACGGCCCAAAAAATGGGCCTTCGTGTCAAAATGGTCACTGGCGACCACATCGCCATAGCTAGACAGATTTCCCAAGAAGTCAATTTGGGCACGAACATAATACCCGCTTCTTCATTCATTGACAAACCCGACAGCGAAACCAAAGGAATTATCGAAAACGCGGATGGCTTTGCTCAAGTTTTTCCCGAGCACAAGTACCGCATAGTTGAGTTGCTTCAAGAACAGGGGCACGTTGTTGGTATGACAGGTGACGGAGTCAATGATGCTCCTGCATTGAAGAAGGCGGATGTGGGAGTTGCTGTTATGGGAGCCACAGACGCCGCCAAATCCGCAGCGGACGTCGTGCTGACGAAACCAGGACTCTCCGTAATAATTGATGCAATAAAGGAAAGTCGCAAGATTTTCGAACGAATGACGAACTACGCGATATACCGCATTGCTGAAACGACTCGCGTGTTAATCTTCATTTCCCTTTCAATCTTAGCCTTCGACTTTTATCCTTTGACTGCTGTCATGATTGTGATGTTGGCTTTGCTTAATGATATGCCAATAATGACAATCGCTTACGATAACGTCAGGGTACAAGAAAAGCCAGTTCGGTGGAATATGCGAAGCGTCTTAATCGTGTCTTCTCTGCTCGGCGCAACGGGTGTCGTTTCAAGCTTTTTACTCTTCCTCATAGGCTTGAACGTATTTCACTTGACTTTCAGTACCTTGCAGACTCTGGTTTTCCTCAAGATGACCGTAGCTGGTCACCTGACGATTTACCTCGCTCGCACTGGAGTGAATCACCTCTGGAAGCGCCCACTTCCAGCCAGCGTTCTTTTTATCACTACTGAGGCTACGCAAGTCGTAGGCACTCTGTTCGCTGTCTACGGTGTGTTCATGAGTCCCATCGGATGGGGGTTCGCTGCTTTTGTCTGGGGATACGCCTTGCTGAGTTTCCTCGTTACTGATCAACTCAAGATTCACTTCTTCAGGTTGATGCGACATGAAGAGGCGTCGTCCAGCAAGAGGTAGTTGTGAGTTCAGTAGATTCAGCCATGCTGCAAACCACATGAGTATACTCCACGTGGTTGCAGAAGGTTCCTGCATTTATGGCTAGCCCGAGACTGCGGTAATCTCGGTTGGCAGAAGCACTTCGCTACCTATTTATCTCGAAGGCGAGTTCACTTCAAGCGGAAACAGAAGATTGAGCACCATGAAGCAGCGGGTCAAAGACTTCGACTTCACCAAAGAAATGAGCGTGGGCGACCTCGTCGACCAGATGGAGCACGCTTGGGGTTTCACAGCGGGCAAACTCGCCGTTGCAGTCAGCATCCTCCAAGACATGATTGAGAGGAAGGGCTGCGTGAAGTTTCTGTCTTTCACGGGCAACCTCGTGGCGACGGGTACCCGCGGCGTCCTCCGAGAACTCGTCAAGCAGAAGCTCGTGGATGTCGTCATAACCACCTGCGGCACAGTGGACCACGACTTGGCGCGTTGCTGGCGGGACTACTACCGCGGTAGCTTCGTCATGAACGACTCACGACTGCATGAGGAAGGCGTGAACCGGCTGGGGAACGTGCTCGTGCCCAACGACAGCTACGGCACCATCATCGAACAGAAGATTCAGGGACTGCTTACTGACCTGTGGAAGGAGGGCAAACGGGAAATGTCCTCTGCCGAGCTGACCCGTGAAATCGGCTTGCGATGCTGCAACGAATCCAGCATCCTCTACTGGGCAGCAAAGAATGGCATTCCGGTCTATGTGCCCGGCTTCGTGGACGGCGCGGTGGGCTACCAGACCTGGCTCTTCAGTCAGGACCACGCGTTCAGGCTGAATTTGCTGAAGGATTCGGGCGAGCTGAACAGCTGGGTCTTCGACGCCAAAAAGAGCGGTGCGCTCATCGTGGGCGGCGGCATAAGCAAGCACCACACCATCTGGTGGAACCAGTTCCGCGACGGCTTAGACTACGTCGTCTATGTATCCACGGCGGACGAGTGGGACGGCAGCCTCAGCGGCGCCCGACCACGCGAGGCGGTTTCGTGGGGAAAAATCAGCGAGAAAGCTCGAAGGATCATGGTTGAAGGCGACGCGTCAGTCATACTACCCATAATGGCAGGTGCACTGATAGAAAGATTGAGCATCAAAGACAAGAAGTAAAAATTTATTTACTTGTAAAACAAATTGGATATTTATGACTGAGCAAATTGAGGATGTAATTAAGGTTTCAGCCAAAGGTCAAATAGTTATCCCCAGAGAGGTACGCAAGAAAGTTGGCGTGAAAGGCGGCGAAAAGCTTTTGGTGCTGACTCGTGACGGGGATATACTGCTCAGAAAAACAAAGGAGCCCTCTGTTGGGGAATTGAGTAGCAGAATCGGAAAAGTAGTCAAAGAAGAATGCATTGATATCGATAAAGTACTCGCTGAGGCAATCGAGTGGGCAAGAAAGTCAAAGTAGTCTTCGACACAAACGTCTGGATTTCCATCTTCACAAAGGACATTCTTGGCGAGGAGTTTTCACGCGCAAAACGTGCCATGACCGTCTATGTCAGCAAGGAGACAATCTTGGAAATATCAAAGGTACTGCTGCACCCGAAAATCGCTGAACTTCTGAAGAAGACAGGCGTTAGCCCAAAAGAAGTTTTGCGGGCAATCGAGGCTAACTCCACGAATGTCAACCCCACCGCAAAGTTGGACGTCATAGGGGAAGACCCCGAAGATAACAAGATACTGGAATGCGCCTTGGCGGCTAGAGCCGAGATTATCGTGTCCGGAGACAAGCACCTTCTCAAACTTAGAAAGCTCAAGAAAACGAAGATACTTGCACCCCGAGAGTTTTTCGACAGCATCCGTTGAAATAGCGCAACAGCTAAAGCCAACTAAACAAAGTGAAAAAGCCCGACGTATATGGTTGAAGGCGACGCGTCGGTTATCTTGCCGTTGATAGCAGGTTCCTTGTTCGCATGGCTGGACAAGAAGTGGGCGAAAGAAAAGGCTGGTGAGCGCTTATTGGACGCCTTTGAAGAGCCAGGTCATGTCCGGTCCTTTCCGTTTCGTCTTTACTCGTTCGCAGAGTGCGTGTGTTATCAGCGGCAGAGCGATGGTTGCGTCGCTGTAGCAGACCGCGCGGGTGTTGGGTTGGGCGTTGATTTTGCCCCAGCTGATCGCCTCTTCCAGCGTGCAGCCGCTTAGTCCGCCCCACTGCGGCGCATCCGTCGTTATCTGGATGGCGTATTTGTGCGGGTAGTAGTACTCCTGCAAGCCTTTGCGGAGATGTCCTTCTCTGCCTGGGACGCCTTTGTCTTCGGTCATGGGGGAGACGGATATGGCGATGAGTTGGGTCAAGTCCTTGGGGACTCCGCCGCCGATGTAGACGACGCCGACGTCCTTGGTTTTCGTGCCTATCGAGACGAACTGCTCAAACTCTCTGGCTGAGTCGACTTGGATGGGGTGTCCTTGGTTTTTTGCCATGAGGACGGTTTCGCCGTAGGCGCTGTCGAGGAAAGCCGGGCTGAAGATTGGGACGCCGTTCTCGTAGGCTGTCGCCGCGATAGCTGGGATTTTCTTCTTGCTGAGGTATTTTCCGAGGAGGTGGAAGAATTCGTGGCTGCTGTAGCCGTAGTCCGTCTTGAGCGTCATGATGAAGTCTGTGATGAGTTCTTCCATCTTGCGGTAGTCGGTTTCTTTGCCGAAGACGTCGTAGTAGCGGTTGACGTCGTTTTCGAGGAGTTCGGCGTCGTTGACCATGTGGCTGCCCTGCCAATACCCCAAGCCCATGGCGTCGACGATGTCTTCGGAGACGTTGGCGCCGGTGGAGACGAGGACATCGATGAAGCGGTTTTCCATGAGCCAGTTGATGATGGTCCATTGTCCGGCGGTGCTCATGGAGCCTGCGAAGCCCATGGCGATGGTGATGTTGGGTTCTTTTAGCATGTTTTCCCAGATGTCGACGGCTTCGCCTAGTTTGCGTCCTTGGTAGGCGGTTTTTCCCATTTCTTTGAGGAGTTGAGAAATCGGTTTCTGTTTGGTAACTTTGATGGGTTCAAGTTTCTTCTTGAAGTACGTATCGCTCATGAGTATGCACCGCGTTTTATGTTATGAGGCTTGTATATGAAATTTGTCATTGCAAAAGTAGCCTGCGATGTTTTGGCAGCCTCGAGTTTGCCACGTTTTTTTCTATGAGAAGCAGCGAAAGCAATGTTAGCGCAATGCAGTCGGGCACTAGCATGGCCCATTGGGTTTTTTCTTCCGCCGCACCACAGCCAAGCCCCAGCCGTGCCTATAAACAATTTTGGCGTTCAAAAACAGCGTTTCAATCAGGTTTGGAAAAACACAGGCTGCTCTCACACTAACCCCTCTACTAATAAAAAGCAGCGAAGCTCAACGACGCTTTAAAGCGTTTTCCCGCCAATCAGCACCTACCCCCTATAGTTTCTGCAATGAGTTTCTAATAGGATTCAAATATGACAGCAAAGCCACCCCTCCCCCTATAGGTTTCTGCATAGATATCCTAATAGGATACAAATAGGGTGGCCAAGAACGCACCCGAACACTACCCTTACGTAGCAGCAGTTATGTTTCCAGAACTGAATTGTTAATTGGACATGCAAAAAGGCCGCCGTCTTTATGACATATACAGAGAAGGCAATTATGCGTGCGGTCCACTATCTTCCCGTAGTTTGCATAGATGAGTGATGGTTATCGCTGAGCAAGTTGTTGGTGGCTACATTTTTTCGGGTGCTGTCACGCCGATGAGGGTGAGGGCGTTGTGCATTACGATTTGGATTGCGTGTGTTAGTACGATGCGTGCGTCGCTGAGTTGCTGTGAATCCGCTTTTATCACGGGTAGGGCGTTGTAGAAGGTGTTGAATTTGTCGGCTAGGGCGTTTGTGTAGTCGGCGATGAGGTTGGGTTTGAGGTATTCGGTGGCTTCGATGAAGGTGTCGGGGAAACCAGCCAAATTCAATATGAGTTCACGTTCCAACTTTTCGGTGAGCAACCCGAAATCCGCCTGCTCGGGTTCGCGGGCTGCTTTGCGTAGGATGCTGCAGGCGCGGGCATGCGTGTACTGAACGTAGGGTGCGCTGTTCGTCTCGAAATTCAAAACTCGTTCCCATGTGAACACGACGGGCTTGCCTGAATCCACATCCACCAACGCGTAGCGTACTGCGCCTAAGCCCACGAAATCCGCAATCTTGCGTTTTTCCGCCTCAGACAGCATGGGTGAGCGCTTCGAAACCTCTTCGAACGCCCGTTGGACGGCTTCGTCGAGCACTTGGTCGAAGGTTATGTAGTGTCCGCGGCGGCTGCTCATCTTGTAACCGGGCAACGTTACCAAGTTGTAGGCGAAATGCACGAAGTCCTCAGCGAACTCGCCGTAGCCCAACGCGTAGAGCGCAATCTTGAGTTGGAGTTGTGCGAGTGACTGTTCCATGCCGATGACGTTTATGACTTCCTGCGCTGCCTTGAACTTCCAGAGGGTGTAGGCGATGTCGCGGGTGGTGTAGAGCGTGGTGCCATCCGCACGACCCAACGTGAGAGGTGGAACCTCGTTATCCTCGCTTAAACCTAGCTTTGCCCTCAAGTTGAGGGTTTTCACGACTTTATCTGCATCAAACTTGACCACGCCCTCTTCGTTGTAGACGAAGGGGGAAGCCTTAAGCCGGGACAGCACTTCGCTGACCTGCGTGCTCCACACGAAATCGCTCTCCCAATCCCACGAATCATAC
>JBHGBG010000030.1:0-30560 GCA_041946875.1 Bathyarchaeia archaeon | reverse complement strand
ATCGAAGGCTTCATGCACCTCAACCAGCGCTACGACATCTGGATGCGCCTCGGCAAGAAAAGCTTCCAGAAAGGACTCAACAGCTTCGAGATAATCGGCAAAGTGCTCCACCGCCTGTTCAAGAGCGAACTGCCCATCATCGAAAAAGTGCAGATAACCTTCATCACCGACCCCGCCAAAGTCGCAACCATGTACCCAGAAGCGATTGCAGACTACGAAGCACGCGACGCCAAAGCCCGAGGTCTCAAGGACGAGGATGTGGACAAGTTCTACGGCTGCGTCCTCTGCCAATCCTTCGCGCCAAGTCACGTTTGTGTCATCACCCCGCAGCGGTACAGCAACTGCGGCGCCATCAGCTGGTTCGACGGCAAAGCCTCAGCAAGCATTGATCCGAAGGGGCCCGTCTTCGCTATCGAACGCGGAAACCTGATTAACGCGGAGAAAGGCGAATTCTCAGGCGTCAACGAAGCCGTCAAGAAACGCACCATGGGCGAAGTCAACCAAGTCTGGCTATACACGGCGTTCGACCACCCACACACCTCGTGCGGATGCTTCGAAGCAGTAGCCTTCTACATCCCAGAAGTCGACGGCATGGGCGTAGTCAACCGCAGCTTCAAAGGCGTCACAGTCAACGGCCTACCCTTCAGCACCCTCGCAGACTCCACAGCAGGCGGACGACAAATCGACGGCTTCCACGGCATGTCCATCGAGTACATGCGCAGCAAAAAGTTCTTCGCCGCAGACGGCGGATGGAACCGCATAGTCTGGCTGCCCAAGGAAGTCAAAGACCGCGTCAAAGACTTCATCCCCGCAGATGTCGTGGATAAAATCGCAACCGAAGAGAACGTGAAGAACATAGATGAGCTTAAAGCCTTCCTCAAGGAGAAGAACCACCCAGTCGTCGCCACTTGGAAAGCTGAAGCACCACCAGCAGCAGAAACCGCACTCGCAGCCGAAGCCCAAGCAGCCGAAGGCGTTATGATGCCCGTTATGACGGCGCAGACACTGCCCATAACCGCAGGCGGCTTCAAGATAATCCTCAAAGACGCCAAAATCTACGCCAACAAAGTCATAATCAAAACCATCAAAGAAGAAAAACGGTGAGCCCCGTGCCCCACCACGAAAAGAAAGAAGATGACTCTGGACTGAAACTAAGCAAAGACCTCTTGGACCTGCTCGCAAAGTTCCAGGAGATCGAGCTGGAAGACTTCCAGATGGACGTCAAGGAGATGGAGCTGTCTTTCGAGCCAGGCGTAGCAGGAGGCTTCATGCCCCAGCTGAAAGTTCCTGCCCTGAAAGCCAAGCCCGTGTCCCTGCTGCAGACGACGTTTGTGCCTCCAGTTGAAACCTACTCTGGGAAAATCGCTGAAGTCCAGCTTGGTGCCACCAAAGCCGAAGGCGGCACACGCGGCAGAGCCATAATAGTCGGCGGCGAAACCTCCCCAGCCTTCTACAACTTCGAGCGACCCGTACCGCACTCGCCAATCGTTACGCTGGACGTCTTCGACATGGAAGTCCCGCTATCGAAAGCCGTCAAGATGCACGTCAGAGACGTCGTCGGCGACCCCGCAGCCTGGGCAAAGCTCGCAGTCGAAAAGTTCGGCGCAGACATGGTCACCGTCCACCTCATCAGCATCGATCCGCTCCTCAAAGACGCAAAGCCCAAAGACGCGGTGAAAACGGTGGAGAAAATCCTGCAAGCCGTCGACGTACCACTGGTTATAGGCGGATGCGGCGACGCAGTCAAAGACGCCGACGTCTTCCAAGCAATCTGTGAACAATTCCCCAACGAACGTTTCCTCATCAGCTCGATAACGAGAGACATGGACGTTGAGCGCTGCGCCAAATTCGTCAAGAAAAACGGACACGCCGCCCTTTCATTCACACCCATGGACCTCAACCTAGCACGCGAGCTGAACCGCAGACTCTACGACTTCCTCGGCAAAGAAGACATAGTTATGGACCTAACCACCGCGGCGCTGGGCTACGGTTTGGACTACGCATTTACGAACATGGAACGCGCCCGAATCGCAGGCTTGATGGGCGATGCGGAACTGGCGCACCCGATGTCCTCAGGCACCACCAATGCCTGGGCAGCCAGAGAAGCCTGGCTTAAGATGGACGCCAAATGGGAACCCCGCGAGCTCAGGGGTCCACTGTGGGAAGTCACCACGGCGTTGACGCTGCTGCTTGCGGGCGTGGACCTGTTCATGATGATGCACCCCGCTGCAGTGAAGACTCTCAAAGACGTAACACGAAACCTCGTCAACGGCGGCAAAGCAGACACAGCCAAATTCGCCAGCTGGGTCTCAGCCAAAGCCTAAGGAGGATGGAAAGCATGAGCAAGAAAGCCGGAATAAAAGAACTCAGCCCCATAGACATCTACAAACTCCTCCCCAAGATTAACTGCAAGGAATGCGGCCAAGAGAACTGCATGGCGTTCGCCACCAAAATCGTCAACCGCGAAGTCACCCTCGACTCCTGCCCGCCGCTGCTGAAGAAGGAATACGAGAAGGCGTACGCGCAGCTGAAGGAGATGCTGAAGCCCGCAGTCAAAGAAGTCACCGTGGGCATAGGCGAGAAAGCCAAGAAAATCGGCGGCAAACTCGTCATGTACCGCCACGAATTCACCTACACCAACCCAACAGCCATCGCCATAGATGTAACTGACGAAATGCCCGCCCAGGAAATCGAGAACCGCATAAAACGCACCGAAAACTTCAGCTACGAATACATAGGCTACACGCTAAAACTTGACATGATTGCCGTCCGCTCAACTTCAGGCGACGCAGAAAAATTCAAAGCCGCAGTCAAGAAAGTCGCCGAAACCACCGCTCTGCCCATGATTCTCTGCGCCCTGAACCCAGAAGTGGCTGAAGCAGGACTCATGGCAGCACCCAAAGCCCGACCGCTACTATACGCCGCGACGATGGAGAACTGGAAGGACATGGCAGAACTCGCGCTCATGTACAACTGCCCACTCGTCGTTTCAGCGCCAAACGACCTCAACAACCTCGTCTCCCTCGCAAAGACGCTGATGAACTACGGCGTCCAAGACTTGGTCCTGGACCCAGGAACATTCATGAACGAAGGCTTAGCCACCACAATCAACAACTTCACCATGCTCCGCCGCGCCGCATGCAAGAACGGCGAAGAACTCGCAGGCTTGCCACTCATGGGTGTCCCCATGGTCGCCTGGATAGACAAGGGCGACACGGCGGACGAAATCGTGAAGTGGCGCGAAGCCTACCTCGCAGGCATGCTCATCGTCCGCTACGCCGACATCCTCGTCATGCACGGAGACGACGGATGGGAACTGCTCCCCAACGCGGTGCTGCGACAGAACATATACACCGACCCGAGAAAACCAGTTGCAGTCGCGCCAGGCTTGAAGGTGTTCGGCACCCCAGACGAGAACTCGCCAGTCATGTTCACGAGCAACTTCGCCTTGACGTACTACACCGTCGCTTCGGACATCGAGAGCAACAAACTCAACGCCTACCTCATCGTCGTGGAAACGGAAGGCTCAGCCATAGACAGCGGAGTCGCAGGACGCAAGCTCACGGCGGAACGAGTCGCAGACGCACTCAAACAGTCAGGCATCGAAAGCAAAGTCAAACACAAGAAGCTCATTATCCCAGGCAAAGCCAGCAGAATCAGCGGCGAAATCGAAGAACTCACAGGCTGGAAAGTGCAGGTCGGACCACGCGATAGCTCAGAGATTCCGAAGTACCTAACAGAAAAGTGGCAGCCCTAAAACTCCCCTTACTTTCTCATTTCAATGTTTCTTGCAACGCTTGTATGAATCATTTATTTGTAATCTATCACTACACTGCATTTCTTTTACAATTAACACTTCGGGACTGCCAAAGCTTAAATACATCCAATTTAGAAACGAGTTACAAGGGTACGATTTATAGCAAAACTTGACCGCCAGTTAAAGAAAACGGACAGTGCCTACATAGCTGGTCTATTTGATGGCGAAGGTTGTATTAATGCAGCCATAGGTACGAGGAAGTTTAAGCCTAAGAAGCAACGGAAATTTTGTTTTCATGCTTGGGGAAGGCTTAATTTTTCGATTTCTAATACTGATCGTGGTCTTCTTAAAAAGGTACAAGAAATGGCATATGGTTTTGGAGGTGTTTACCCGAAGTACTCTGTCTGTGGCGCTGTCAACAGTTGGCGAGTAATGGAGCCAGTAGAGCTTCATTTGATCTGCGACTCTATTGTTCCTTATGTCAAATTGAAGAAAAAATCGCTTTTGCTCGCAACAAAGGCGGCGGAGTTTATTCTTTCGCGCGAAAATCACCAACGGTGGACAAAAGATGAGTTGATCCTATTCAATAGGAAGTTCGTCTTGCCATTACAGAAACCGCTTCCATCTGGAAAACGCGGGCGCCCGCCTGAACGTACGCTTAAGGAAATTCTCTCAAATCTCTGTTAATGCCCTCCTTCTTAAAAATTCCTGAGAAATAAATCGCTTGTTGTATTTATAAAATGTACCAAAAAACTTTTTTACAGACGCACATATATGGAGAACTCTCTTGAAGGGTTATGAAATTATGATACCGATAATTTTTATTACAGACATTCTGACTTTCTTCCTTTCAAGGTTAGGAATAGCGCTTTCGATTTGTTATATATGCATTGAAGCAATCCGTTCAAATAACAATAAAGAAGATATTGCTGATGAAGCCAAAAAAATCGTGTCGTGGCTCAATACAGGTTTTAATATTCGTGAAAAAAATGAAAGAATTAAGGTATTACTAGCAGACTATAAAAGTGGGAACGAATGGATAGTCAAGGGACAAAACGTAACGTACGTTACTGGCACTATTCTAATAGTTGCGTCCTTTACACTTCTTGGAACTGCCGCAACATTGTCCTGTAAGTCAATAGGTGCCTTTTCATTGGCTTCAATAGGATTAATGGTAACATGGCTTTTGGCTTTGCAAGTGACTGGAAAGAAAAAAGACAAAATTACTTTTAATCATCTCAAAGCAATTGAAACCGCTTTAACTAATCATTTTAATAATATACCCAAAGATAAAACCAACCTTCAATACCATTTTGGAATTCATTTACCACAAGAAAACAATTTGCCAGTCTGTTGGCGAAAAGTCAGATACATGACGTGGGCATTTGTTCTATTAATTCTTAGCCTTTCATGGTTGCTCCTTTCGGTTAAAGTACGGGTGTGGCTTTTCTGACCGCCTACTTGGCGATTTTAGATTGTGACAACTTCGGTTTTCTGGACGCGTTTGGGTGCTTCTTCTTTTGCGATTTCTTTGTCAGCGATTTTCTGCGCTTCTTGACCTGCCAGTTCTAAAGCGAATTTCTGGAGAAGTTGCGCCGCTGGGTTTTGCGTGTTGTACTGGTACATCTGTGCTCGTCCCACGTTTCTGGTTCTCTTGATGAGTTCGAGTCTCTCGAGTTTGTCTATGGCTTTGGCTGCGTGCCGCGGGCTTACGTCACTGTTTTCGGCTATGTCTTGTTTACTGTAGTCCCAATCTCGGAATACGTGCATGAAGTCCAGAATGCGTGCGGTCGCCGAGTTCCCGAACAGGCGCTCTAGGGGTCCAGGATCATGGTTGCCCTTTTCCATGTCTGCTTTCACCGGTGCATACTGCATCATCCTACCTTATAAGAGTTACCAAAAGGTAATAATAATCAGACCTTAAGGTCATGCCAAATTATTTAACGCACGTGCCAAAGTAGTACTGGAAAAGCACATGGTGGCACTCGCTGAAAAGAGAATTCTCCAAAGCCTCCTCGAAAAGAACATTATCGGAGAGAAACACACCTCCGAAGATAACGCCACCAAATGTCTACCAAAGCACCTGCGCGGAGAAGCCAAGAAAGCCCTCAAGAAACTCACCCGAGAAGGCTACATCATCCAAAAACCAACAAGCTACGGAATGGAAGTATCATTGAACCCGCACAGAGTCGCAGAGCTTCGCAGGATGCTCAGCGAGACGTAGAACCTCAAAAATCAAAAGCCACTTCGCTTTCTTGCTCATTAGAAAGCAACATACTATAAGCGGAAACACCAAACTACCATGGGGCACTTATGGAGTTCTTCGTCGGCACGTCCGGCTGGGCTTACCCCTGGAACGAGAAACGCAGCTTGGACTGGTTCGTGGCGAACTCTGATTTGAACGCCGTTGAGTTGAACGCGAGCTTCTACCGCTTTCCCTCCCCCAGCGCCGTCAAGTCATGGGCCAAGAAGGGTGCAAGCCTAAGATGGTCAGTCAAAGCCAACCGCACGGTCACCCACCTTGCCCGGTTCAGCGAGAAAGCCTGGGAATGGTGGACCAAGTTCCACGAACTCTTCCTGCCCCTCGACGGACTCGTGGACTTCTACCTTTTCCAGCTTCCGCCCAGCACGACGCCGCAGTCAGCGCCCCTAATCGAAGCATTCGCGGAGAAAACCCGCCTACGCCGAAGGTTCGCGCTCGAATTCCGCAACCAACAGTGGTTCAGCTCCGAGTGGACACGCTGGGCTAGTGACCTTGGCGTCACACTGGTCAGCGTCGATTCACCCGAACTCCCGCGCGACATCTTCAACACCGACGGCTCGGTCTACGTGCGGATGCATGGAAGAACTGCGTGGTACAGCCACCACTACAGCCAGGAAGAACTGCAGGAAGTCGCAGCCAAAATCCTCAAGGCTAAGCCCGAGGAGGCGTACGTTTTCTTCAACAACGACGAGGCAATGCTTGAAAACGCCCGGACCATGCTTCATAACTTGGCGCGGCAGTAAGTTTTCTTCCATCAAAGTCAGTTTTTGCCGCGGCAAGCGTGGAAGGGGTGTAAGTACTTAGGGGACGTAAGTTCGCACAGTTCCCATACCTCATGTAAGTTCACTCACACAAGTCAGCGGAATCCGGCTATGGATAAGCTTAAACGGCATCTGCCGGCAATAGGTTACATGTGGTGAATTTCTTGGACCACACCATCGTGCATTTCGAAATCCCCGCCAACGACGTCCAAAAACTCAAAACGTTCTACAGCAGCCTCTTCGGCTGGAAAATCGAAAAAATGCCCGGACCCACCGAGTACTACAGCATACTAACAGTGCCCGTAGACGCCAAGGGCATGCCCCAGCGCCCTGGAGTCAACGGTGGCATGATGAAGAAGCAGATGCCCGGGCAGACGGCTCTCAACTACATCTCCGTCGAATCGATAGACGAATACGCGAAGAAAGTCGTGAAACTGGGCGGACAGGTTTTGCATCCGAAAACCGAGATTCCCGGCATAGGCTGGTGGGCGCTAGCTGCAGACCCTGATGGCAACCAGTTCGGCATGCTCCAAAGCGTCTGAAGCCTCTAGCGAAGGCGACCGCGCAGCCTGCTTTTTCTAAACCGCAGTCAGGACGAGTCTCGTCGCGTTGACGTCTACTTCGACGATTCTGCAGTTTCGGAATTCTTTGGTTTCGCCCAGCACGTTCCTGACGGTGACGTTGTCTTTCTCCGTTTTGGCATAAATGACGTCTCTAAACTGGGTTTTCCCGTTTACGATGACGTTGAATTCGCACATGGATATTCACTGGAGGAGGCTAAGCGGTTCGTCCGCTATAAGTTCTCTGCCAGCGGTTTTGAGAAGGTTAAGTTGATTTCCCCGGCTTTGCTGGGATAGGTAGCTCTTTCATATTATATGGCGAAATCTCCCCAAAACTCTCTCTTTGTCTTCGTTGCTTTTCCAGGTCTACTTTGGCATGTGTTCGGATTCCATTCCGTTTCTGAGATTTGCCGTTTCTTTGGCACTGCGCTCCACGCTACGGAGTGCCTCCACAACCTTAACCGCTTCGGGCTTGATGGTTAGTGGCACATTCTGCCCAATTTCCAAACGTTTTTCTATGAACGTGCTTCTGGTAACGAGTACCTGAAGCGGGAAGCCCGCGTCAACTGATACCTCCACAAAACGTCCTTGATCAACGAAGTCAACAACATTTCCCTCCAGAACATTCATAGAACCATCTGCTTCTGGGCATTCACCTATTGCTACCTCTTCAGGTCTGACGGCTATGACGCATTCCGCGGTGTCTATACTCCCCAGCACCTTCAATTGTGCCGTTCCAACACGAACGACAGACAGCGAACCTTTGCACTGTATCAGGTTGGCTTTGTACACATTTTCGTAGCCTAAGAATTTCGCCGCATACTCGTTCTTCGGGTTGGAGATCACTTCTTGGATTTCGCCGGTTTGAACGATTTCTCCCTCCCGCATCAGCCCCATTCTGTCGCCTAAACTGAAGCCTTCAATCTGGTTATGTGTGACGTGGATTACCGTTTTGCCCTCTGAGTGTATTTGTTTCAGCTCCCGTCGAAGGTCTCGGGCGGTCTCCACATCCATGCCAGTCAGGGGTTCGTCGAGCAGCATTATTTTTGGCTGAGTCGCCAGCACTCTTGCTAGGCTGACTTTTTGTTTTTCGCCGCCGCTGAGGGTGGCAGGTTGACAGAGAGCCAGAGAGGTCAGTCCAATCGATTCTAACACTTTGTCGACGGTTTGTTTTCTCTTGTCTTCGGCAACGTGTTGGACTTTTAGTCCGAATTCTATGTTTTGGCGCACGTTCATGTGGGGGAAAAGCACGCAGGTTTGAGGGACGTAGCCTATGCCTCTTTTCTCAGGAGGCAACTCCGTGATGTCTACCCCGCTCAAAAGGATTCTGCCTCGGTCGGGTTTGTGGAATCCCATAATGGTTTCAAGAAGCAGAGTTTTGCCTGCGCCCGTTGGACCAAGGAGAATGAAGTATTCGCCCTGTGCCACGGTGAGGTTGATGTCTCTGAGCGCGAATCCGTGCCAGTTTTTTGAGATGTTATCAAGCTTAACCTCCAACAGTCCTCACCTCTGGCGTCAACTGGGTCTCCTTGATTTGAAGACGGTGACTCTAAAACCGACGAGAATCGCAACTGCAAGCAGTATCAGGACTCCGTTTATGGGGAGCGCGGCGTTCAAGCCTTGAACGATGAAGACATCGTAGAGGTAGACTGGTGCAGTCTTGGGGAAGTAGGCTAGTATGGCTACTGCGCCGAATTCGCTGACTGCCCTCGCCCAAGTCAGCAGGCACCCCGTCAAGATGCCTCGCGAAGCCAACGGCAGCGTCACGTGCCTGAACACTTGGAATCTGCTGGCTCCCAGGCTTCGTCCTGTCTTTTCCATGTTTGGGTTCACGGAGGCGAAGGCTTCTTGGGCGCTTCGTATCATGAAGGGTGCGCTGACGAACGCCATGGCAGCTACGATTCCCCAAACGGTGTCTATGAAGCCTATGCCTATGCTGGAGAAGGCTGCGCCTATCGGGTAGTCTGGGGCAAGTATGGTGAAAAGCGCGATGCCCGCGGTGTTGTGGGGAATCAGGATGGGTATGTCGATTAGCGAATCCAGCACCTTCTTGCCCATAAATTCGGTGCGGGTGAATAGGTACGCGAAGGGAACGCCCAGCACCATCATGAGAAGTGTGGCTATGAATGCACAGTAGAAGCTTGTCCATATGGCGCCGAGAGTTCGCTGGTCAGTCAGGGCGGCTGGGATACCTGAGGCGGAGCTGGTGAGCGACCCTATAACGGGAACAAGCAGGAACAGAATCATGAATACGCTCAGGACGAGCGAGACCAGGATGAAGGGTGATTTCTGTTTTAGCCAGAGCACATGTGCCACCACTGTGACGTACGGTTACTGTTTTTGCTGGGATTCGCTAAGAGGTTTACGGTTCGACTGTGACCAGCGACTTCAGACTTGCAGGTACAGCGTCAAGGTTGTCCGTGTACGACGGCGTGAACACGGGGTGATAGCAGTCTTCAAAGACAGCATTCCCCTGTCCCACCAGGATGAATTTGATGAATTTTTCCGCCAATTCAGGGTTGGGCGCGTTCGCGGGAATTGTCAGTCCATAGTATATAGTTTCGCCCGTGCGGTCCAGTGTCACGGTGGCGAACCTTTCGTGGTCGTAGACGACTTGCATCCGCTCGTAGTTGCCCTGCTGCTGGGCACTGCCCATGTTGACCTCTTCGGGAAGCTCGACGTAGTTGAAGCCGTATTGCTTGGCGTTGCTTACGTAGATGAAGCAGTAGTCGAGGTAGCTTGACTGGAGGAGTGCTATGAGATCCACTTCGCTTGCTCTCAGGGTAAGTTTGTCGCCTTTGGGCTGCTGAATCTCTGGTACAGTGATTGTGTAGTTTGCTCCGTTGGGAATAGAGTTAATCGGAGGGTCCAAGTTTGCAGTGATTACGGTGTGAAAAAGGTTCTTGTCATCGTAGTAGTCCTGTGCGAGTTGAATCGCCATCAACGCACGGTAGCCCAGCGCGTCCAGTTGAGGATTAGCCAAGCCA
Source organism: Bathyarchaeia archaeon (assembly GCA_041946875.1). Classification (GTDB taxonomy): domain Archaea; phylum Thermoproteota; class Bathyarchaeia; order Bathyarchaeales; family Bathycorpusculaceae; genus JADGNF01. Next base: position 20,232 of record JBHGBG010000030.1, on the reverse strand, counting down.
ATTCTCACATCGGGACGCGCTATGATGGAGTGCCAGTTGTCTGACTTGATTTCACTCGCATACTTACTGGTGTTCGTATACGCCAACACGAGCGTGTTTGTCGCAAACCTGATGTAGTAGTCTGCGTAGCTTTCATTGGTGCCCGGCATCTTCGTTGGGTACATCATAACGGGAATAAGAGAATAATCCGCAACAAGCACCACATCAATCTGGTAGTTTAACTCGGTTACATGCCTAATGACTTGTATTGTTCCGTGTCCTTGAACTTCTAAATCAATGTTCGGGTAAGCCTTCTCGAAATCCGTCTCGACTTTGCCTAGCGGAAACTGGAGACTTGTGGCACAGAAAATTGTGAGTTTCTGTTTTGGAGAATTCACGTCAAGACCGTAATTTGACAACAAAAAATAGGTGAAGGTGATGAGCGCCACCAACGCGATAGCGAAGGCGGCTGCGTGTTTCCGTCGCATTTCAGCGTCCTCGATGCTCAGTTGAGTATCTCGATTTTCGCAACCAATTTCGCGCTTAGGCTGCCAGTGGAGTAAAGCCCTTCAGGTCCGACTATCATTGTCCTTAGCGGTCCGTCTGCAGAGGGTATGCTTGTGCCGTTCATTAAATAGGCAAGAATCAACGTCAGCGGCTGGGTTGCGATCACTGGATTTCCGCTCGAATCGTACGTGGTTACTCCCTGTGCATTCAGCTGTGTATAAGTGTAGGTTGTCGTGTAGCCGTCGGATGAGGTGACTTTGACCGCGCTGCTGCTCGTTAGCCCTATCATGTTGCAGAGGGTGAGCATTGGTACGCCTGTGTAGGTGCCGTAGTTCGAAAGTTTGCCGCTGCTTGACCTGGTTCCTCCGCTTGCGGTGTAGCTGGCGAGAGTGGCGAGGTCTTTTGAGTACAGAACGAACTGAGTACCGTTTGCAGCTACAAGTGTCACGTTCACGTGCGGTATGGGTATGATTTGAATCTGCGCGATGCCCTTTAGTCTTTCTTTTCCGGAGGTTATGTCTCCGCCTGAGAGGCTCAGGGGCCAGCTGCTGCCTATGAGTGCGGTGCCGTTGGCTTGGTTGGCAACGAATATGCGTGTGTTTCCATCTATGCGGGTGTCGTTGAAGGCTGCGGAGAAGCCGTCTGATGCGATGACTTTGACGACGTAGCCGTCTGTTAACGCTGAACTGCTTATGGCTCCGTTGCTTGTGCCCCACATTACGATTCTGTGCAGCGGTGTTCCTGTCCAAGTTGTTCCTGAAGAATCGGTGTAGCTTACAGTTACTGAACTGACTTGAGCTTCAAATGCGGAGCGAGACATGGTCACTGCTGCTGTGCCGTTGATTACTATCGAGTAATCTTGGCCTGGTGCAGGTGTCGCTGTCGGCGCGGGCGTTGAAGTCGGCGAAGGCGTTTGAGTTGGCGGCGGAGTGGAGGAAGGCGATGTGGACGGTGTTGGCGTTGAAGTGACTGTCGGTGAGGGCGTGGTTGAACTGTCTAGCACTATTTGTATTTGGACTATGTTCTTGATTTTCTCTTGACCGGTTACGTCTGGGCCTACGAGCGTCAATGGCCAGTAGGGGTCTGAGAGTATGCCGCCGTTTAGGTACACTGCTACGATGATGTTGTCGTTCATCTTGACTCTGCTATCGTCGAGGGTTGCAGAGTATCCGTCGCCTGCTATGACCTTGACTGAGTAGCCTTTGTCAAGAGTTTCGTTGCTGATGCCGCCGTTGTAGTTGTACCACGAGACCCATCGCCAGAGCGCCGTGCCGGTCCAGATGTTGCCGTTTGAATCGGTCCAGTTGAGCGGGAAGTGGTTGACGTCGGCTGTGAAGGCTTGTCGGTCCATGTTCAAGGGTTCTGTATCACCTGTGGAGTCAACGGTCACGACCCAGTCTTTGATGTTGTTAGTGACTTCTATTTTCGAGACCATTTTGGTCCAGAAATGTCCTTCCGTCAACAATCCTTCGGGTCCTGTCACGCCTATTCTCAGCGGTCCTTCGTCGGAGGGTAGCGCGGTTCCGTTGATGAAGTAGTTTATCACCATCTTCATTGGCTGGGTTGCTGCTGCTTCGCTTCCCGTCACAGCGTCATAAGTGGTGAAGTCTTTGCCGCTTACTTGATTGTATGTGTAGACCATGGAGTAGCCGTCAGATGCTGTGACGGTAAGGGTTTGGTCGCTTGTCATGCCGCCGACCAAGTCGCACAGCGTCAAGACTGGCACGCCCGTGTATGTGCCGACTGCTGCGATGTATCCGCCGCTACTCTTGAATCCGCCCGGCGCAGTGTACTGGGTGAGAGCAGCTATGTCTGCTGACTGTAGAACCACCTGTTCTCCGTTGGCACCTACGACTGTCAGAGTCATGTCGGGAAGATTCAACGGTGGATTCGCGCTCGAGTTTGCGGTCGAGGTCGGAGAGGGACTAGCGTTCGGAGTTGTTGAGGGTTGCTGAAGCAGGTTGGGAGCCTGCCAAACGACTAATATCGCCGCGACGATGACTATTGTAACTGCGATTGCTGCGAGGAGTTTTTTGCTGAATATGCCTTTCGTTCCGGAATTCATTTTTGAATTCACCTTTTGGTTTGCTATTCTCCGATGTGCACATAAAAACATTTCGATAAAACAGGACCAAAACAACCACGACCCAAGGAAAAGAATTCAAAAGCAGAAAGAATCTCGCCGGCACAACTTGGATGAGCGAGCAAAGTTAAGCGCTGTCTGCTCAACAACTAAATCTTGCCCTAACCCTAAGAATGCAAACAGCAACTAGAAGCACCACCAACAAAGCCAAGACTGCGGTCACCGACAACTCAGGGATTTCTGCGCTTTCAGTGGCAGCAGAGTCATTCCGAAACGCAGTGTCCAAAGTGAACTGGTTGTCAGCATCCGTCAAGAACGTGTTAGCGTAAATATAGAATGTCCGCACATCAACCACGCCCTGAGTCAAGTCGAAGGTCAGAATCCTCAGGCTTGCCGCCCCCATCTTACTGTCTTTCTCTTGCCGGTTGAAAACGAGCTCATGTCTGCCACCCACCTGTGTGCGGAGTCCCGAGTTGGCCAGCGGATAGACGTGCGCGCTCAAAGTCAGAAAAACGCTAGAATGAGTCGCCAGAACAGACCGCCTAAAGTTGGACGCCCATTCTTCGTAACCGCCCGTTCGGTTTACGTAGAAATGCGTCGCCACAATCGCATGAGATTCAAGATAGCTGTCCAAAACACTGTTCGCCCAAGACAAAACCGTGTCGTTCGCCTGATTAGCTACGTTGACGACCAGAAAGTCTTGGTCTCTGACACTGAAATGCACAGCAGTGCTCTGACCGTCGAACATGTCATCCACCCAGTAAGGTTTCTCCGCCATCACGGCTGGATTAAACGCGGCGAACTGATTGCCGACCCAAAACGTGGAGTTGTAGTCGTGGTTTCCCGCGTTCCAGCAGTACGGAACTCCAGCGTTCAACAGCACGCTCATGGAGGCATTCGCGTTTGTCCACTGCGTCAGGTCGCTCTCGGAATCCACGAGGTCTCCGGTGTGGATCACCATTTTGATGTTGTACATTTTTTGATGGTTTACTATCCATTGGCATAGGCTGGTGAAGTATGTCGGGTGGTCCGCAGAAAGGTACTGCGTGTCCGTAATCCAGGCTATCGAAAAGTTGCCTTCATCGGGGCTTGTAGTGGGGTTCGTCGCAGCACCAGCTGAAATCAATCCTGCCGTTGGGCTCGCCTCTGCAGTCAAGACTACTGACTGGCTACCAACAATCATCGATAGTAGTATGCCGACTAGCAACATTACGTGCAATCTTGACTTGCTGTGCGTTTCTGTCAACGGCTGCGCTCTCCGTAAGCGAATTCGGTTTGGGCGCGAAAGCTTATTTAACGGGACATCGAAGTGTCTATTAAAACATATCGGTTTCGTTGCAACACATACGCAGGACATTAACATGAAAAGCAAAACGAAGATACTCGCAGCCGCTCTGACGGCGACGGTGCTTCTCTCAGTTCTCGCTGTTTTCATTGTATTACTTTCTTCTCCATCGTCCCCCAGCACCTTGCCGCCAGGTGAACCACCTCAAGGCCAAGTCAAGATCACAGGCAACGTCGAACAAGAAAAGACATGGACGCTGAAAGAACTCTGTCAGCTGCCCCTGACAAACGTCACCGCCACCGTAAACGGCGAAAACGCAACCTACCTGGGCGTTCCCTTATACGATTTCTGCAACCGAACAGGCATGCTCTGGGATGTAGGACCCATAGAGATAATCGGCACGGACGGCAACAGAGCAACTTTGAACATATTTCAAGCTTACAACAGTAGCGCCTACCCCTACTACTACACCAACAACGTCATCACACTCGCCTTCGCAAAGAACGGACAGTGGCTGACCGCAGAAACAGGCGGGCCACTCAAACTTGTTGCACCATATCTCGCCCGTGAATATCAAGTGGAAAATGTTGCCGAAATCCAATTCAAGCCATGGACTATGTCAATAGTAGGAGAGGTCGCAAACCCACTGGCCATAACCAAGGCAAACCTCACCAGCTTCCAGTCCAGAACAGTCTATGCCGAATTTGCTCCCAGCGTGAAGCGGTGGTCCAACTGGACAGGCTTGCCCATCATGGACGTTCTTCAGGCAGCAAACATTTCCAGCCGAGCAGAAAAAATAACCATCACAGCAGTTGACGGCTACGTGAAGAACTACACACTTCAGCAGGTTGAAGAGGGACAGATGCTCATAGGCTACGCAGAAAACGACCGCCCACTGCCACTGTCTGAAGGCGGACCGTTCAGGCTGTTTGCCCCAACCGACAAATACAAGTGGGCGCAGTTCTGGGTCAAATTCGTCATCGAAATAGACGTCTCATGAGCCTTCACAGCTTGCTTAGAACTCCGAAGCTTCAGGCATTGGGTGGAACCATGCTTGTTCACTACATTGACGGCAGCTTCCTAAAAGTCAAAGAAAAACTCGGCACAAAAGCATCTGCAGCACCACGAAGTACATGCGCATGAACAGCTTCGAAAACAGCGAATTCGACATCGCCTCAGCAACCACCGTAGGAGAAGCTAAACAGATACTAAGCGCCGGACACGCCTACGTCACCGAGAAAAGCGGCATAATGCTATTCCGAAAGCCAAAACGCTTCAGTTTTACGTAGTATAAGGGCAGAAATGCTGGGATAAGTAAAAATAATTCCGAATTGTTATATGTGCAAATCGCTGAAAGCTTCAGGGACGACTCCAATGCCTGAAAAGAGTTCTTCAAGCGTTGACATATTCGGTTTGCTCTCTGGCAGCGGAGAAAAGGCTGAGAAGAAAGAGCAGCCGAAGAAGAAGACGCAGCGTCAGGAGCTCCTCGAAGCAGCAGGCGTGAAGGAATTCTTTGCCGAGGGCAAACTCCGCGTAAACATGCACACGTGCGTCGGCGTGCAGTGCAACCTATGCATAAAAGCATGCCCCACACACGCGCTGTACTGGAGAGCCGGCGAGATAGCCGTCACAGAGGACCTGTGCGTGTACTGCGGCGCCTGCGTCCTAAGCTGCATGGTAGACGACTGCATCAAAGTGACGCGAAAACGCGAGGACGGTGCGGCTGAAAAATTCAGCAAGACCCGCGACTTCGTGGTTCTGACGAACGACATCAACGCGAAGAGACGGTTTCAGCGGGTCAGGGAAGTGTTTCCAGACTGGGAAGGCTACTGCGAGAGATACTGGCGGCAGAAGTAGCTGATTATAGTTAAGGTTTTAAAGCTCCCTTGGGGTTTGTGGTGGGTATAAGCTAGGAGGACATGCACGAGAGGTTGAAGCATTGGTTGCGGTCAGTCGCGGCGTGAAGATTTGGGTTTTCGTGAGCTTCTGCTCCCTGCTCGTCTGGATTGTCTCCATGCTTGCTAGCCCGACGGGTCACTTCATCAACGTAATCACGGGGCAACCTGACTTGTACACGGGCAACTTAGGCATGTTTATGGCGTACTACGCGGGGCTTTTCGCCCGGTTCTTCGCGGTTATAGTTGCCTTGACGGTTGGGTTCTTGGTTTGGGGCGGCGAAGTCAGGTCAGTTTCGAAGGTTGAACGGTTGGTGGAGGCTGCGCTCTTCTTGGAGGGCACGTATTATATTCTGCTGTTTCCGTCTGGTTTGTACTGGCTGGGCGTCGGAGTGTCGCTGTGGGGATTGGCTTACCTACTGCCCGCCCTCTCCGCAGGGATTGTCCTGATGGCGTTGAGTTTCAAGGTTCGGGATTCCAGGAAAGTCGGGGTTCTGAAGTGGGTTGGCGTGGCAGCTGTCGGATACACGATGGCTTTGTGGTTTAACGTCGTACTTCGCTGGTTTGACAAGATTGCCCTCATCGGCGGCGAGTTCCTTCTGCGAGGTGCGACTTCTTGGGGGTTTCTGGGTTCGTTGACTACCTTGTCGTTGGCAGTTTTCTTCGCGTTCATCGGCGCGACCTTCCTGATGGCAAACAAGGGTGAATCGGTCTGGTGGTTCGGTTTGGCGTTGGTGATGATTGGGCTTCACTATGCGATTTACCTGGGGTACTCATTCCTAGTCGGCGACCTAGACTCGGCAATGCAGCTGGACATCTGGACTCTGCCCTTCTTGGGCCTGGGGATAAGCCTGCTGCGGACAAGGACCCAGAAAAATGTGCTGTAGACGCCAAGACGAGATGAGTTGCCTGTGTGCGCGGTGGTCTATCGTCTGTGTCTGCGGATTTTGCCCGACTTCGTCGCCCTTCGTTTCAGAGCCACGGCAATCGCAACGACAACTGCGGCGACGACGGCTGCCGTGGCGTAGAAGTACAGCGGCGGGATGGCGCCCAGTCCGAATATGTTCGTGTCGGTGACGATGTACGAGAACCTGCGCAAAGTTTCGGTGGGTGCTGTCTCAAAGGTTTGTCCCATGGCTTCGAGGAGCATTCCGGATTCTTGGTCGTAGAAGTACGTGAAAATTCCCGTCGAGTTCTCCGAGGCTGTCGTGTAGTTGAGAATGTTGACGGTTCGGGTCGCGCCGAGGTACGTTCGGGTCTGTGTGTCGTTGACTGTGTCGAAGGTGCGGGGTGCAACGCTGTAGCCTCTGGTCAGGTTGCCAGCTATGACGGGCGATTGCCCTGAGGCGGTGTTGTTGACGTAGTTCATCAGCGTTACGTAGTACATCCAATAGTCGCCGTTGCTCAGGATGGCGGTGCCGTTCTTGAACCTGCCCGTCAACCGCAGGACGACTTCGCTTCCGTTAACCTCGGTGACTTCCCACTGCATCCAGTCGTTCTGGTTGTAGGCTTCCAAGCCTTGACCTGTTCCGACGAAGTTGCCGTACTTCACGTACTGCCCCACCTTGACCATAGCTATGTAGTCGAATGCAGAAACCTGAGCTGAAAGGACCATGGGTGTCAGGGCGAGGAACAACAGGACTGCAACGGCTGTTTTGCCGAGGTTGAAACGGGTCATGTCTCGATTTTTCTCCTTGACCGAAAAACTTCTGTCCTTTTAGGGGGAGACTACGGTTTTAAAGTTTTTGATTCTTCGGCAGCGTTTCTCTTTTCCTCGCTGAGTGCTGGTGCGCTGTTTGAGTTTCATCGGATGGTGATTTTTTTGCCTGTGGCTATGTAGACGACGGCTTCGGCGATGTAGGCCGCATGGTCCGCGGTGCGCTCAAGGTATCTTACGGCGAGGACGCTCGCTATGGTGCATTCGTTCGTTGTGCCTGCCTCTTCGACGAGTCGGTCCAGGAATCGGAAGTACATGTCATCCACTTCTTGTTCTGTCTTGGCCATGGATTTTGCGAGGTCCGTGTCCAAGGTTTTAAGCGAGTCTATGCTTATGTTGACCATCTCGAGAACTCTCTCGCCCATGTCGCCGACGAATTCCGATATCCATTCTTGGCAGGTTCTTAGCACGTCCACGCGCTTGGCAATTGAGGTTATGTCCCAGGCGTACCTGCCGAACCGTTCGAAATCGTAGGCTATTTTCATGTAGGAGTTTATGATTCTCAAGTCAGAGGCTACGGGCTGATACTTGGCGATGAGGCTGAAGGCCTTTTCTTCGACTTCGGCGGTCATTGCGACGAGGATTTCGGAGAGTTCCTGCGCGTCTTCTGAAGTGTCTCTTCCTTTGACGAAGCCGCCGATAGAGATTTGCAGGGCTTTTGCAGCGACTTCGCCCATCTTGAAGACCATGGTGGTGAGGTCTTCTAAGCCTCTGTCTAGGAGTCTGTGCATGTTTTCACCTATCCGAACTTTCCTGTTATGTATTTTTCTGTGAGTTCGCTCTGCGGATTCTCGAACACGTGTGTCGTGTCGCCGAACTCGACGAGTTGACCCAGGTAGAGGAACGCCGTGAAGTCTGACACGCGTGCCGCCTGCTGCATATTGTGCGTCACGATGACGACCGTGTAGTTCTCTTTGAGCTGGACGATGAGTTCCTCGATTTTCGACGTGGCGATGGGGTCGAGCGCAGAGCAGGGCTCATCCATAAGAATCACTTCGGGCTGCATAGCGATGGCTCGGGCTATGCAGAGGCGCTGTTGCTGTCCTCCGCTGATGCTTGTGCCCGGCTTCTTCAAGTCCTCTCTGACCTCGTCCCAAAGGGTTGCTTGTTCGAGGCTTCTTTGCACTATTTCGTCGAGGTTCTTGCCTTTCTTCGCGCCTGTCAGCCGTAGTCCGGCCGCGACGTTGTCGTAGATGCTCATGGTGGGGAAGGGGTTTGGCTTCTGGAAGACCATGCCCACGCGCCGTCTCACGGTGACAGGGTCAACGTCGACTGCGTAGATGTTCTTTCCGTCCAGCAGGACTTGCCCCGAGATTCTCGCGTCGGGAACCAGTTCGTGCATTCTGTTGAGGGTTCGGATGAAGGTGGATTTTCCGCATCCCGACGGACCGATGATTGCGGTTACTGCATTGGCTTTGACTGAGATGTTGATGTCTTTGAGGGCTTGTTTCGCTCCGAACCATGCGTTCAGCCCGATGCTTTGCATTTTGGGTTCTCTGTTCATTTCTCCGTCACCTTCTTGACCTGCCTCTGCTGCTGACCACTCTTACGCCTATGTTAAGCGCCAAAACTATTAGAATCAGCACCAGGGCTGAACCCCATGCTTGAGCCTGCACCTCAGCGGATGGCTGGCGCGAGTTTAGGAAGATTCTGAGGGGAAGTGCGTCCATGGGCTGGTTAAAGCCTTGGAAAAAGTAGCTGTTACCCAGAATCGTGAGCAGAATGGGTGCTGTTTCGCCTGCGATTCTCGCTACGGAGAGAAGCGTGCCTGTGACCAATCCTCGGCTGGCGGCGGGCAGTACAACGCTGAGCGTGGTTCTCCAACTGTGCACGCCCAGCGCTAGCGAAGCCTCACGGACCGAGGTCGGCACAAGCTTCAGCGATTCTTCGGTGGTTCTTGCCACGATGGGAATCATCATGAAGGAGAGGGCTATGGCTCCCGCCAGCGGCGAGAACGTGCCCGTTACACCTATGACTATGACGCTGAAGGCTGTGATGCCCACGACTATGGACGGGAACTCCGTGAGGATGTCGTTGATGGTGCGCATCGTAGAAGCGTACTTGTTGTTGCCGAATTCAGCCAAGTAAACACCCGACAAGATGCCGATGGGGACGCCGATAAGGCTTGTTAAGCCGATTAGGATGAGACTTCCCTGTATGGCGGGACCGATGCCGCCCTCCAAGCCGTTAGCAGTCAGAAACCGAAGGTTGACCTGCGGCGCTCCCCTGACGATGACTTCGAAGAGGATGCTTGCTAAGGGTACGATAGCCAGAACGACACAGAGGAGGCAAAGGACGTAGAAGAGCCTGTTCTTGAACTTTCGGAATCGATAGCTGCTCAGCACTATTCCACGGCGCCTCCCTTGACCTTCAAAATCCGTGTAACCATAAAGTGGGCAGCTATGTTGATGAGAAGGCTTATGAGGAGCAGGACTAAGCCCGCACCGATGTAGGCGGATTTCTCCAGCGGCGTCGGCGCCTCCAGAAAACCGTTAGCTATGAGCGACGGCAACGTCTGTCCGGGCTTAAATAGCGAAGTGGGCATCGCACTCGGGCCAACGGCGTTGCCGATAACCATCGTGACCGCCATGGTTTCGCCCACAGCCCTGCCCAACCCGAGAATCACCGCACCGAAAATTCCTGAACGCCCATAGCTGAGGACCCAATGACGGATAACCTCCCATTTCGTAGCGCCGATGCTGTAGGCGCCTTCACGGATGGAGTCGGGCACGGCGCTAATGACTTCTCTGGACACGGACGCGACGGTGGGAATAATCATTATAGCTAGGATTATGCCTCCAGTGAGGAGGTCCAGACCGAAGGGCGTGCCGCTGAAGAGGGGAATCCAGCCCAGACTGGAATTCACGGGGGTTTCAAAATAGTTCAGCACCCAGAAGCGGAGAACAAACAGCCCCCAAAGACCGTAAATGACGCTGGGCACCGCAGCCAGCAATTCCACTAGGTACGAGATTGGTACTCTGACGGCTCTGGGAGCCATTTCCACGAGAAAAATCGCAATGCCCAAGCTCAACGGAACGCCGATGAGAAGTGCGATGCCCGATGTCGTCAGCGTTCCGAGAACATAAGGAAGCACCCCGAATGATTCTCTGCCTTCCACCGGATTCCAGTTTGTCCCCGTCAAAAAACCGAAACCGAAGCGTCCGAGAATCAGGGTTGAGCCTGTAACGAGGATGTAGGCGTTCACGAGGAGAATGACCGCGGCTGAAGCTACCATAACGCCAGCCAAGACTTTGAACGCGTTGTCTCCCGTTATTCTCCTCATCGCGACCTCTCAATGCTCATAGGATGGACAGAATAAAAAGGGCTTTGATGCTCATTTCAGCTTGCCGTAGCTCAGCTTATCAGAGGCGTGCCGTTGAACGTAATCGACTTCAGCGTTGCCTCGTCTATCTGCACCAAGTTCGATGGGAGCGCCGCATACTGCAGATTGGCTGCGAACTGCTGGCCGTCGTGCACGACGTACCATATGAAGTCCACAACCTGCCGTGCCTTGTCCAATGTCATGCCTGGAATGACGTTGAGTTCCTTGTACAGAAGCATGTAGGTCGGGACGACTATGGGGTACGACTGGTCGCCTGGAGCGTTTAGTATGCTCACTCCAGCCCAGTCTCCGTCGCCTGCCGGCAAACCGCTTGAGGGAATTGCCTGAGCCGCAGCTGTCGATGAAGCCAGTGTGGGCATGGCGAAGTTACCTGCCGCGTTCTGCATGGCTACCACTGTCATACTGTTCTGTAGTGCGTAGGCTAGTTCGACGTATCCGATGGCGTACTGCGTCTGGGTTACCGTGGCTGCAACGTTCGCGTTTCCGCTTGCCCCGATTGTCGTGCCTGGCCACTGAACGGTTGTACCGCTGCCGACTTGGCTGCTCCATGTCGAGCTCACGAGGCTTAGGTACTTCGTGAACCAGTTGGTTGTGCCTGAGCTGTCTGACCTGCGAACCAGGACGATGGCGTGGTTCGGAAGGCTTACCGTCGGGTTCAGGGAAGCTATAGCTGGGTCATTCCAGTTGGTGACAGTGCCCAAGTAGATATTGGCGAGAACGGTCCCTGTCAATCGCAGCCCAGTGGCAACTTCGGGCAGGTTGTACGCTATGGTTATGGCGCCGATGATCTCTGGAATGTGAACAGCGTTTGGAGCGGCGGTTCGCTGCGAGGAAGCCAATGCCGCGTCTGAGCACGCGAAGTCAACTGTTTTGGTCGTGAATGAGTTTATGCCTGAGCCGCTGCCGACTGGTTGGTAGTTAATCTGGACGTTTGTCCTGATTTGTGTCGTCCAGTGTGTGATGGTGGTGTTGAGGAACGGCTGCGGGAAGGTTGCGCCTGCTCCGTTCAGTGAAGCTGGACCGGGGGTTGTCGCTGGCGTCTGGGTTGGGGTCGGTGTCGGAGTTGGTGAAGAAGTGGGTGATGCTGAAGGATTCGATAAAGATATGTAAGCAACAACGCCGCCTACGACGATGACGATTGCGACTACTGCCGCCGTAATTGTGTACGTAGATTTCATTCTTATTCCTCGTTTTTGGTTTAACCAGTGCCTTCACAGATTATATGTATGCTCGCAATAATGTATATAGTCTATATAGATGAACTATGTATATAGGCTCACCGTAAGCCAACATAAAAGCCATAGAGGCTACACACATGTCGAGCGACATGGAAGCCGAAACTGTGAGTGAAGAGCAGAGAAAACTCCAAGTCACCGGCGGCTCGACCTACATTCTCTCCCTGCCAAAACAGTGGGTGACGAAAAACCAGCTCAAGAAGGGCAGCTTTCTGGTTCTCCGTGAACAAGACGACGGCACATTGTCCGTCTCGTCGCCGCAACTTGCGAAGCCAGAGAAACCTGATGAGGCTTTCATCCGCGTCTCGCCCAGTGACAACCAAGACGCCGTCGTAAGAACCGCCATATCCGCCTACCTCGCAGGCTACAACATCCTCCACCTCCGAGGCCAAGCCCAGCAGCCGCTGCCGTCGAAGTTGAGAAATCACCTGAAGAACTTCGCCCGCTCCTACCTCGTCGGCACCGAAATCGTCACCGACACGCCCAATAACCTGACCCTGCAGGTTCTCCTCGACTACCCAGAGCTCACGGTGGAGTCAGCACTGAGCCGAATGTCCATAATCGCATCTTCCATGCACCGAGATGCCTTGAACGCGCTCAAGAAGCTCGACTACCAAGCGGCGAAAGCCGTCGTTGAGACTGACCGCGAAGTCAACCGCTTCGGACTCTACATCGTGCGCCTCCTGAAACTAGCTGTCTCAAACCCCAGACTCGTCAAAGAGATTGGTCTGGACAGCCCAAAGGACTGCTTGGGCTACAGGCTCATCGCCAAATCAGTTGAGAGGACAGCGGACCACGCCACAAAAATCGCCGAAAACACCCTGCAGATGAAGGCACCCGTGAACGGAGACCTCCTGCAGAAAATTGAGACCATGAGCAGCCTGGCCATCTCCATGTTCGAGGAAGCCATCGCCGCACTGTTCAAACGCGACTTCAAGATGGCAGAAGCCGTCATAGAGAAAATCGCCCAAGTCCACAAGCTGGAGAAAGAAGCCGTGCTCTCGTCGCACAGCGTCCCATCCGAGGACGTTGCCAGCCTCCGTTTGGTCATAGAGAGCGTGCGAAGGACGGCGGAATACGCCAGCGACATCTCCGAAGTCGTCCTCAACCTCAACGTCGAATCCGTGCTCGGATAGTCCGCGGCAACTGTCCCTCAGCGTTAGGCCTTGGGCAGCAGGTCGCAGAGCCAGAACCGCCCATCCAGCAGCGTGACCTCCCCAAGCGTGAACGCCACAGGTTTACTCAGCAGCGGGCCATCGTAGACAAAGGTGTGGAACTCGCCGTTCTCGCCGCAGGGGTCAACACCAGCGGGCAGGTCCGCCAAGAACTGCTCATCGTACAGCCTTCCCGCGAACTCTCTGCCCAGAACCCGCGAGTCCACGACCGTGACTGCGGCTTTGAACCCGAGGTCGATGAATTCGTCGGCGAGACTTCGCGTGTCTCTGCCCCAGAGTGGATAGATTCCGCGCATGCCCACCTCGGTCAGCGTTTTCTCTCGGTACGTCTTTATGTCTGCGAGGAATATGTCGCCGAAGACCACGGCGGTGACTCCGTTTTTTCTGTGCCTTTTAAGCAGCGTGAGCAGTGTTTCTTCGTATTCTCTGTCTGAAGCGCCCTTGGGAATCAGCATTTTCTCAAGCGGCAGCCCCACCGCTTCCACCTGCTGCTCCAACAGAACCCGTCGGACGCCGTGGATGCTGATTCTGTCGCTGTCCTTCGTCACCGTGGTGAGCAGCTCCAGCACTTCCATGCCCGACTTCAGCGCTTCATAAAGCGCCAAGGCGCTGTCTTTGCCGCCGCTCCAAGCCGCAATCACTTTAGGATTCGCCAAACGAGCCGCCTCGCATAGGCTTACCCTATGGTAGGGGAGGATTTGGTACTTCACCTTTTCCTTGTACTTGCGGTGGCTGGATACTCCACGCTGGGCGGATTTGACCTGATGTTCTTCACTTTTCTTTCTTTGGCGATATGCGGTAGGTTTCAGAAAGGTGCTCTTGGCTTATGCGCCTGCGCTAGTATGATCTGATTGCCGTCTGGGTCTTCAAGGTTAAACCACTTTACGCCTGAGCCTGGACCAAATAGGTCGTCTCTGACTTCGTTGACTTTGACGCCCTTGTCGCTGAGCTCTTTGTGGGCTGCGGCAATGTCTGAGGTCTCGAAGTACAGTGTCATCGTGCCTGGCTTCATGTTTTCGGAGCCGGTGGTGCGTGCGAGGGTTATGGTTGCTCCGCCTTCAGGGAGGGTAAGCGATACCCACCAGTTGTCATCGTTTATGCGGTAGTCTGTCGTGGCCTTCAAGCCAAGTTTGTCCGCGTAGAATTCTTTGGCTTTCGGCATGTTGCTGACGTTCATGGCGACCATCGTGAGTTTGTTGACTATTTGCATGTAGGATTCCTCTCTATTACAATCAGAACCAGTGATGTTGTATAATCAGCTTGCTTGATATTAGCGTTATTGCCGACGATATTTATCGTAGATTGAATGAGGGGGCGAAGTTTGTCTGCATTTCCATATGGTTCGGGTGTTTCTATTGTAGAAGTAGTTGTTGCGGAGTCCTAAGCACTTCTTCAAAGAATAATTCAAGCAGATTGCTGATTTCTGTGTTCAGACTGGGGCTCGGCTGCTGAGCTGGAAGTGGCAGAAGTGCGGCAGGCGAAGCAGCTGAGGGTTTTTAGTCTGCTACTTGGGCAACGTGACTCATGCGCTTAATCCTTGTTCGGCTACGTGAACCTGAGGCAGCCAGCCTCAGCTCCATCATTTTTCCTACACTATTGTAGTAATTGCTTATTAGTCGGGATGACCGTTAATGTCCTAGGTGACCAGGATTATGGCGTCAGTTACTGTCACAAGGCATTCACAAGTCACGATACCCAAGAAGATACGCAAAGCGGTCGGAATATCGGAGGGCGACAGAGTGAAGATGAGCGTAGTTGAAGGCAAGAAGATTTTGATTGAGAAGGCAAACGAAGAAGTATGGAAGGAGTGCACCGACTTTCTGCCAGAGGATTTTGAGAAATTGCTGTCATCCCTGCGTGCTGATTCAAAGAACAGGTTCAAACGTCTCGGGCTGGTTCCCTGATTGGCCGATAAGAAGAAGAAAGCGGTAAAAAAACTCAAGACTGCATTTGTCGATACGTCGATAATTGTTGACGTGGACAGGGGAAATGAAGACGTAATTGAGCTGTGCAAAGAATTAACCCGAACCAACAGCGCCTTCATATCTACCGTAAGCGTATCGGAAATTCTGACTGGGTCATACTTGAGGAAAGACTACCGAACTGCTGTGGGCAAAGCAGAAAGAGTGCTTAGCCAATTCCAATGGGTCGAGTTGGGTGGCAAGGCAGCCAAGGTTATCGCTCAGCTGAATGCGTATTTGATTTCTAAGGGACAGCCGATTGAATATCAGGATGTGGCAATCGCCGCGTCCTTTCTCGTGGAGTGCTGCGATGTGCTGCTGACGGAAAACAAGGAACACTTCGAGAGACTGCCTAACCTGAAAGGCAAAGTACTGACTCCGAAGGAATTCCGCCAAAAAGCATAAACGAAAACTCAAACAAGCGGATGTTTAAGTGGCAGACTCGCTGGGATTTGAACCCAGGTTCTTCGGCTCCGGAGGCCGACGCCTTAATTCTTGCTGGGCTACGGCTCTTCTTTGGTGCAAAGGCAAGAGGTTTGGCGAATGGTTTTGCGTTTTTCTTGCCCTTTGGATGGCAACGCTTGAAGAGGCTTTCGCTGCGAGCTAAGCCCGTATTTTAAGGAGTTTCACGTTCAATCCGCCGAATTCGCTGTCGTTGCCAACGACAAGTGTGGCTTTATGTTTTTCTGCGGTTGCCACAGCAAATGCGTCGCCCAAAGACAATGAGTGTTTGGCTTTGGTTTTCGCTGCGTTGCGCCATAAGTCGTCGTCTTCAACTGGCACAGCAGTTAATCCAACTTGACTTAAAGCGCGGCAGTTTTCATCAGCCAATTTAGGGTTTAAGCGGTACAGAATATAGTAAACTTCTGCTAGGTTAACTACGCTTATGAAGCCGTCCATTTCTTTGCGTTGAATTTTAGACAGGCATTCGCTCACTGTCTCCCCTCCAGGCTCACCCAAGAAGAATGCCAGTATGGGTTCAGAATCAAACGTTAGACGCCTTTGCAAGTTTCATCAGCTCAGTGTCTTTGGCAAATTCTTCTTTTCGGGCTTCTTCCAGCAGCTGCCTGGCAGTCTTGCCTTTGGCGAATTCTTTGAAGGACCCAAACAGCTCGTCAGGAGTGGGCGCTGGCTTTACAATGAGGCCGCATTCGCTTTCCTCGAACACAACCTTGTCCTTTATGCCGTACTTTGTCCTCAACCTTTTTGGTATCGTTGCTTGCCCTTTCTTCGTGACAGAGACAACTTCGCTCAAGCAATGCACCCTAAGTAATACCACTCTGAAAAGTAATTCTTAAAGCTATCGCCCTACTCTTGAACAGGAATTAACACAACGCAAAATGTGGCGGGTGGCGGGCCCGCTGGGATTTGAACCCAGGTTCTTCGGCTCCGGAGGCCGACGCCTTAATCCGTGCTCGGCGACGGGCCCACATCTGGCAATGTTACGGAACCCTGAAAATTAAGCTAATCGGCTACTCGCCCTGAATCAGCGCCTCGTCTATCCACCACGCTTTCTTTTTGCCTGATTTTTCGCCTGCGTAGTAATCTATGACGGGTTTGCCGTACTGTTTCTGGCTGTTCTTCTGCATCTTCCGCAGCCTGTTCAGGACGAGCCACCTGTTGACCTGCAGGTATTCCGCCAGTTCTGGCGTGGTGGCTCCTTTGTAGTGCATGAGGTAGTCGACGATTTTGTGGTCCACCTCGTCGGTGCAGATGCCGTGGGGGTTCACTTTTTCGCGTCCGTAGGTGAGTAGTTCGAGGTCGGCGAGGTACTTGCGGATTTCTCCGAGTTCCCGCTCGATTTTGCTCATGCGCTCCTCTAGCTCTAAGAGTTTGTTTGCTTTGGGGGTTTTCTGGAGTTTTTCTAGGATGGCTTCTCGGATGAAGTCACTTCGGTCGCCTTCGGGCACGCGTAGTGCTATCTCCTTGTAAACGTCTTCGGGGACTTTGGCTGAGATCACTCGAGCGTCACTCACCGCAACCGCCTTCGCCTAACTGTATGCTGTTTTAGTATTTCTCAATTTCTTCAGAAATCTCGCTGACGCCAAAACCTCGTGCAGAGCGTGTGCGTCCTTGCGGCTATAGAGTAAAATATATCTGCCCACCGACTTAAGATTAGTTCGGGTGGACAGACTGATAGATTGGACAAAGAAAGAATTGTTGATACTGGCTTTTGACCATCGTTCCTCGTTCACGGAGAAGCTGTTCGGAATCAAGAACCGCAAACCAACTCCGGAAGAAAAGAAGACGATTGAGGACTACAAGAAAACGATTTTCGCCGGCTTCCGCTTAGCACTGAAGAACGGCGTGCCCAAAGACATCGCCGGGCTTCTCGTCGACGAAGAGTTCGGCGCTGATGTGCTGCGGGAAGCGAAGAAGGCTGGGTTCACGTTCGCTATGCCCGTGGAGAAGTCGGGTCAGGACGAGTTTGACTTTGAATTCGGAGACAAGTACGCCGAACACATCACGATGTTTGACCCTACCTACGTCAAGGTCCTCGTCCGCTACAACCCCGAAGGCGACTCGGCTGTCAACCAGCGGCAACTGCGAAGGCTGAAGGAGCTGAGTGACTATCTGCAGAGAACGAAGAAGCCGTTCCTATTCGAGCTCATCGTGCCCGCAACCGCCAAACAGCTTGCGGACTGCGGCGGCGCCAAGGAAGCGTATGACCAGAAGTGCCGTCCCAAGCTGATGGTCCGCAGCCTCGCCGAGATTCAGAAAGCCGGGATTGAGCCTTCAATCTGGAAGCTGGAAGGCGTCGAGGACCCGGCGGACGCAAAAGCCGTCGTCGCCCAAGCCCAGAGCGGCGGACGCAAAGCCGGAGTCATCACCCTCGGACGCGGCGAATCCAAAGAGATGGTACAGAAGTGGCTCGCGGTCGGCGCAAAAATCCCTGGAATCATCGGCTTCGCGGTTGGCAGAACGATTTTCTGGGAGCCACTCAGCGAACTCAAAGCTGGAAAATCAGCCAAGGACGAAGCCGCAGCCAAGATAGAGCAGAACTACTTGGACTTCACGAAGCTCTGGCTGAACGAGAAGAAGAGGTGACACAGCAATGGTCTCACTGAGAGCCTTATCTCCCTCCTTGACGCGAATCACCGTCGCAGCCGCAGTGGGCGCAGCACTTCACATAGGCAAGGGCGACACCGACAAAGTTGACCAGACAGCGCTGGACTTCTCTCGGGCGGTGCTGAATCAGACCGAGGTTGACGGCGAGGTCATATGCTGCGAGGGCGCCAAGGACAAGGCGCCTGCGTTCAGCTACCGCGAAAAAGTCGGCACGGGAAACGGTCCGAAAGTGGAGTTCGTGATAGACCAGGTGGACGGGACAACCGCCACTTCAAAAGGCAGAAAAGACGCCATCTCGGCTCTGGCGTGCGCTCCCGCGGGTTGCCTGCAGGTTCTGCCCGACGACGGATACTACTTCAAGGTCGCAACCGACGGCCAATCCAAAGGCAAAATCTCACTGGACATGCCGATTGAGGAAATCGTGCAGACCGTGGCCTCCCACAAGAAGCTTCTGCTGTCGAACTTCACCGTAATAATGCTCGAACGCGAACGGCACAATGAGCTGCTGGCGAGACTCCGGAAGATGGGCGTACGCATAATCCTAATCACCGACGGCGACATAGCTGGCTCCATAGTGACTTGCATTCCGAACTCGGGCATTGACCTGCTCATTGGTGCAGGCGCTGGCGCGGAAGCCACAATCGCCGCTGCCGCCGTGAAGTGCTTGGGCGGAACAATGCTCGTCAAGGTCTGGCACGACAAAAAGGACGACGCGAACCGCATGCAGAGACTCAAGGATGCTGGCGTCGATGTCGAGAAGACTTACAAGGAAGGCGAGTTAGCGAAGGGAAACGAGCTCATCTTCGCCGCGTCGGGCATAACCAAGGGCGAACTGCTTGACGGCGTGAGGTTCACTTCGACAGGTGCAATTGTCAACTCCATCTGCACGCGGCTGCCGAGCGGGACCTTTGAGAGGTCGGAGACGACGCTGAGGTTCAAGGGGCACCCCGTCTACAGCCAGATAACATAGCAGTCGTAGAAGAACAGCCGCGAAACCCAGAAGCCAGTTACGGCTGGGCTGTTTGCCCAGCTATCGTAGATAGCGCTATGCACCTGTCTTGGACGACGCTGAGCAGCTTATTCCTTAGGTCTTCTCCTGACAGTTTCCTCTGCTTGAGTAGCCCGGTTTTCTTCGCGAGTTCTTCGTCGCCTAGGTAGGTGAACCAGGCTTCGAAGTCTCCGCGGTTCATGTGGAACTCGGCGCAATCGGAGGTGACTGTTGTGATTTTGTCGCAGAAGTCCTGCAGGCTGTGAGCTGAGACGTTCAGGGGGTTACCGATTCCCGCGTAGAAGTAGAACGCGCTATCGCTTGGCACGGGCTTCAGGATTGCCTCGGCTTTCTCTTTGGTTACTTCGGGCAGGTTGAGGGCTTTCTTGCCTTGCTCGGTTATCGCGTACTGTCCCTTTTCTGGAGAACTGGCGTATCCTGCGCGTGTGAGTCCGATGAGGTGCATCTGGACTGTTGGGGTTTTTTGGTTGATTTCTTTTGCGACCTCGGCGGCTTTGGCGGCTTTGCCGAGTAGCAGGATGGCTTCGAGGATTTCGCGTTTGGCAGGTGACAAATCCATCTGATACACTTCCACTGGTGGTATGTGCGAGGGGGCTAATCAACTTTCCTCGCGCTGCGGCTCAGCTCCGTCGAAAGCCATGGGTGTCGGGGGACCTGAAGGCGGGATGGGCAAAGCTTTAGTAATGAAAGCGGCATTGCTACATTGGAAAGAGTGAATCTTGGATGAAAATCGCTGTTCTCGTCTACGAGTATCCTCCCAAGATTGTGGGCGGACTGGGAACCTACGCTGCTGAAATCACGCGGAAATTCGTCTTGGCCGACCATGATGTGACCGTTTTCACGATGAACGACGATGCGGGCTCGCTGCCGACGAGGGAGATTTGGCGCGGCATCGAGATTCACCGTCCGCTGCACATCGATGTTTCGGACTCGCTGCCCGACGTAATCGCCGAGGACATCCGCAAGTGGGGCAG
>JBHGBG010000003.1:0-83919 GCA_041946875.1 Bathyarchaeia archaeon | reverse complement strand
GGCAAAACCTAGCAAGACACAAACTCTACGGAAACACCCACTAGGAGAAAGCCAGAGACTATTAGGTGTGTATGATACGTTATCTAAACTAGGCAAAATAACCCGAGAAAACCAAAAAGCCAGCATTAATGAGGATGATAAACACCAAAGGAACTATCACTTTCCACCTTATTTCCACGTCCAAAGCGTGAAGAAACCAACCATAAAGCGCCAATGTTCCTGTGGAAAACATAATTGGAGACCACTTTGTGAACGGAACAACAAGCTCAAGCACATACGGTTCAACAAACTTAAAAAGAAGCCCCACCAGAATCACAGAAACAACGACGCCAACAAACAATACTTCTGTGGACTTAAATTTCTTATCTCCCAATATTTTGCCGTAATGGTTTCCCAACTTCACAAGAGGAAAACCGATAAAGACACCTGTCACACCTATCAAATACATGGTGGTGAATTGGTCGAGGATAGTTGCCAGAACAGGCGTTATGTCTTCAAACATCCTTCCACCATCACTCTTACTGTATTCTTATTGCCATTAATCGTTTTTGCGTTTGCTCTGTTTAAGTTGAATGACTTTGCATTTTGGCTCTTAGGTGTTGCTGTATTCATTTTATATGGTTTCTTTTGGGGCTATTCCCGTCGAGGGGAACGTGAGTAGGACACAAACGCCTATTTTCCTCTAATCGGTGTCACTTGGATTATTAGGTTTCCGTCTTCTGCCTTGATTTGCCAGTCTAGGCTATCGCCTAGTTTTAGCCCGAATTGTTTGACGATGCTGAAGGGCACGGTTGTTCTGAGGGAGTCGTGTTTGCTTGTTGCGTTGCTTAGTTTGGTTACTTCACCCATGTATTTCACCTTCGTTAAGGTATTAACGCAGTGATTAGTATATTAATGTTGTTATTCGATGTTACCTAAACGCTTATTAGACAGCATGTGTTAAGTATTCAGTGAGGTAAGCAGAATGGCAACACAGCTCATCGATGTAAGGGAAACGCGAGGTCAAACCATCGCGCACAGCGGTAAGGTCAAGCGCATAGATGAGGGCTTCTATGCGGTTAAATCCCAAAGTGGGAATGGTGAGTACGCCGTTTTCAAGGTCGATGAAGAATGGGGTTGCGAGTGCCCTGATAACAAGTTCCGAGGCGTGAAGTGCAAGCACATTTTTGCTGTAGAGTTCTCCAAGTCACTTAAGGCAGAAGTGGAAGTTCGACACATAGAACCGTTAGAGAATCTCTCAAAGTGCATCTATTGCGGCTCAGAGAATCTTATGAGAGCTGGAAAACGCAGAAACAAAGCTGGAATAATCCAGAAGTACCTTTGCCGAAATTGCCACAAGTATTTCACTTTCAACATCGGGTTTGAGCGCATGAAACACAGCCCTCAAGCGATAACGACTAGCCTTCAGCTTTACTTTTCTGGGGAATCCCTTAGAAACACCATGAAGGCGTTAGAACTGATGGGCGTGAAGGTTTCTTACCGTACTGTTTTGAACTGGATTCGGAAGTACATATCCATCCTGAGAAACTATACTGAGAAAATAGTTCCGAATGTGAGTGACACTTGGAGAGCGGATGAAATTCACATGAAAATCGCTGGAGACATAAAGTACGTTTTCAGCATGATGGACGATAAGTCTCGCTACTACATCAGTCAGGAAGTGGCAGAAACAAAACACTACCATGACACGAAAAACCTCTTCATGCAAGCTAAGCAACTTATGGGTAAACAGCCTCAAACCATAATCACGGATGGATTGTACAGTTATTGCGGTGCGGCGGAAGTCGTTTTTGACGAAGCCAAACATATTCGCCATGTCAGGTTCAGAGGCGATATGAACAACAACAAGATGGAACGGATGAACGGTGAAATTAGGGATAGGGAGAAAACGATGCGTGGACTAAAAACCACTGGTACTGACATTCTTAAAGGTTATCAGCTTTTTCATAACTACTTCCGTTCCCATGCGGCATTAAACGGCAAAACTCCAGCGGAAGCATGTGGAATACAGATTGAGGGAGAAAACAAGTGGAAAACGCTAATTCAGAATGCAGGCAAAACCGCAAGTCTTAAGTCAACTTCAGCAAAATGCTCAACTGATGGTAACAAGGAGAGGTGATTCCTCAGTATGTCTCTGAAAAAGACTATGCGAACGTTTGAGTGGACCCGCAAAAGGAAAATTAACGCGTTCATGCTCGCACTTTTCATCATTATCTTTGTTTTCATTATTCTTGCTCCTCTAAACTGGTTTCTATGGGGTGCACAAAAAATAGAGTGGACTACGTGGGGTTACATTCCAACATACACTCTTGAAGGTACTCTGTACGATTTGCCACCAATCAGTTATGAGTATATCGTCACTTTTTCAGCTATTGGCAGTTTTAGCGTGAACAATCCCATTGCTGTTGACATTCTAATCAGAAATGTAAGTTTGCCGAATCTGTTGGACCATTTTCAACTCATCTCGTTTGGAGAAGCTTATGACTATCCAATAAAACATAATGCCGATGGGTCAATAAACTCTGCTTCGATACTCCTTTCGTATGCGGGAAAAGATGCTTACTATGGCAACGACTCATACGCAGGCAGAGGGGAAGTTATATGGATGCAAGAAGGAGACAAGTACGGTCCAGTTCTGGCACCAAAGGATATAGAGGTGACATTGACTATTGACCTTGTCGTAAAGTATTTCCATGATGTTTTGTACATTTCAGGTATATCAGACACTCTTGCTCAAACGTTCACTGAAACCGCAAACAAACTAACTTTAACATTGGGTTCTTTTAGCATCATAGTTCTTGCTCCAGTTCTCGAAGCTATTTTCGTACAGGAAGAGACCACAGTTCAACCAAGCCAACCGCAAACGCAACAACCCCAGCAACACCGCAAAAAAGGACGATAATTCGTCTAATCGTCCAAACGCCCATGTTTGTTTCCCACAAGTTTGCGTATATCATGCCGAACACTACGGCGAAGGCAAAACCAACCCCTATTAACACTATAGATACCGACTCCTTCATATTACCATTCGCCGAGTCCGTGTTTTTGTCCCTCGCTTCTTGACAGAAAAAAGCTATCTCTCAAAGATTTTAGAGAACCGAGATTGAGAATGTGTTCACCATGGCAAATCAGTTTACGGCATCCATATGCTAGACGAATTTTCACAGCGAAATCCGCTAGACGGAGACTTCACAGAACCCATTGCAGAAACCTATAGAGGGTAGGTCCAACCAGAACTCAGCAGCCAATATACACTCTAAACAAGCGGGCTATAGTCTGCCACGAGCACAACAGTCAACCTGTCTTCCGCGGAAAACGCACAAACAGGTCCTCAGCGATTCGCATTTCCTCCACCGTGTTGATGTTCAAAGCCACCTCAACCCTGTCCAACACGTACACCGCTTGGTCCAGCTCTGCATCGTCAATCCTGCTTCCATCATTCACGTTTATCCCCGCAAAAACCACACGCTCACCCTCACAGTCGAAAGCGTACCCTTCGCCCAAACCAAGCCGTTTCCGAGTCGCAGACGGAACCGCAACCGCCAACGCAGGCTTCCCACAGCGGAAGAACTCGACCACTACTTTGTCAACGACCTCGGCGGTCAGCAGCGGCAGGTCAGCCCCAACAGCCAAAACCGTCTTCAGCCGCAGCCGCTTCACGGCGAAACCCATGTCCGAAACATACTCCCGCCCAGGAGTCTGCAGAACGCGAAACCCCAAACCCGCAACGTGCTCAGCTGTTTTCGGTGTAAACCGGCTGACCGCAACCACGATGCTGCCGACGCTCTTGGCATTCTGCAGCGCTGCGAGAACGTACTCGATGACTGGTTTCCCGCCCACTTTGAGCAGTGGCTTTTCCTCGGCAAGCGCCATCCGCTTGCCCCTGCCTCCAGCCATCACCAACGCCGTGACCTTCATCGCAGCATCGCCAACAGCACAACGACAGCGACCATGCGCACAAGCTCGTTCGACGCACCCAAAACATCACCAGTCACACCCTTGAAGTGCCTGTGCGCCACGGCCACCATGACCAACCCCGCAAAAACCGCAGCCAAAACCGTGAACAACCCAGCAAACCAGAAACCCGAGAAGCCCAGGAGAGGCATAGCCACGCCGAAGGACAACGCCAACGCAGCAGCCAAACGCGCACCTCCGCCCTTGCCGTGCATCGCGTCCAGGAACGTGGAGCTCATGCCCTTGTGCACAGATTTCCCAGCCCAAGCACCAACAACCATCGACAGCTTCGCCGACAACTCCACCACAACCAAACCCTGAACGATGACTGCACTGCTTAGGCTGGTGAAGCCAAACGCCGTAACCAAATAAGTCACCAAGCCCAGCCCAACGGCTCCAGCTCCAGTCAACTGGTCGTGCATGATCTTGATCTTCCGCTCAGCTGAACCGTGAAACATCACCGCGTCGCCGAAATCCAGCAGCCCATCGGTATGATGCAGCCCAGTCAACAGCAGAAGTAGCCCTAGAACCAGACCGCCCACGACCAAGCTGGGAAGAAACTGCAGACCCAGCCAGCCGAAGGCTCCTGCAATCAACCCCAACAAAGCCCCCACGAGCGGAAACAGATACATGAGCCGCGCCGAATCCGCGAGGCAATCCATGTCCATCCGCAACGGCAGAACCGTCAGGAACGCCAGCAGATTCTTCAGCGCTTTCAGCATAGAGGTCACTTCGTCCCCATCAGCGCTGCGTAGTTGCGCTCAATCTCCGCGAGCAGCAACTCCTTCGTCACGGCGCCTTCGAGCTTCGCCATGGCTGCCACCGCAGCGCCGCCCGCACCCACGCCCTCCTTGACTATGCCCTGCTCATACGCTCGCAGCCCACCGAAACGCGAACTGCCAAAGTCCAAGTTAGCAGCAAAAACAGGTACATCCGCAATCTGCTCCACTAACGCAACCAGATCTGAGGAAAGATCACCTACAACCCACCGGGTCGTGCCCACCGCAACATTACACAGGACATCAGCGTCTAATCCCTTCACAACCGCCAGCACACCAGCCATCTGAGTGCCGCCAGCCAGCAGAACCGGAACCTCCGAAGCAGCACCCACCACCAAACCTGCGAAAGCCGCAACCATCGGGTCGCCCACGCAGGCAACAGCTCTAGCAGGGTCGTTCTTCAGGTCGCCGAAGCCTATACCCGCAGCCTTCAGCCCCGCCTTGACGACCTCATTTTTCAGGTCATGCGGATTCACGGGCATGCTGCTGCTCACCCTGCGCTCAGCCTTCACGCCCATCGCCGAGAGAACCCCAAGAGCGGTCGTCGTCCCACCAGGGATGCTCTCGCCAATAACCAAACCGTCTGTCACCTTCGCCAAGTGCTGTCCAGCAGTCTTGGCTCGTTCTATGACTTCCGAAACGTTGTCTACCGCATTGCCGCTTCGGATGTCCCGCCCTGGGCTACCGCCCAAATCGAGGAACGGAATCTGCGGTTTAACCGCCAAACCCCCGCTAGCCACCAGCACGGGTATGTCAGCCAGGCGCAGGGCAGACATCGTAATCAACGCGGGTGTGGGAATGCCGTCGGGCGTGACCGGCACGCCCTTGATGCACTTGCACTTTCCCAAGAGCAGCAACTCCGCGTCCGCGGGTGGAGTGTAATCCGTGAATTCGGGGTATTTTCCAGCCGCTGACAGTCCAGGTATCTTCGCTGTTTCCGTCGTGCCTATCGCAAGGACGAACAGCGAGTTCTTGTCGCCGCGGAACTGTTCAAGGAACGCTTCGCCTTTCAACGCGTTGCGCACTAGCAGGATGTCAAAGATTCTCCTCATCTCAAGCGCCACTGTCTCTTAAGCCTTTGTTTCGCGCTCACGTGTTATATTGCTTTCCTTCAAACCTCTCTAGGCTTCAGGTGAGCAAGTGTCTGCGCGGAGGAAGCTTTCCCATTCTTCAGCTTGTCCTCGGACACGTTCAGCCAGTGCAGGAGTTCTTCCTGGTTCTTGACGAACACAGCGCCCATTTTCTTCAGTTCCTCCAGCATTGCTGTGGCTTGTCCCTTTGTGAAGTCCCTGTCTTTCGCCGGAATCTCGTCAATTACGAACGTGGCGATTCCCTGTTCCACCGCGGCTTTGACTGCTTCCAGGTTGCGGAGGTTGCCGCGACCGAAAGGCACGGATGTCAGCACGACGGCGTTCGACTTGCTGATGACGTCTAGGTTTGCGGCGTGGGCGCCGTCGGTTATGGGCGACAGCGGCGCTTCACCCGCCACAGGTATGCCCAGCAGGTGCGCGGTCTCGTGGTCGGTGTCCAAGAGGTTGAGGACTCCAGCCGTGACGTTGTAGCCTGCGTCCGTGAGAGTTTTCATAAGCGTGCTGCCTGTTCCTGCGCCGCAGATCAGGTGGATGCTGAGGTTTTTCTGTTTCCGATTCTTGGGTTTTGAGATTGGGATGACGTAGGGCAAATCGGTGACTGGATGCTTGTTGACTATGGCGTCGATGCCGAAGACGTTCTTTATGTTCTCACTCGTCAAGGTATCCGTTGCCTTTCCCGCCGCCACAATCTGCCCTTCTTTGAGCAGGATGATGGAGTCGCAGTAGCGCGCTGCAAGGTTGAAGTCGTGGAAGACGCCGACGATTAGCAGCTTCTTCTCAACACAAAGATGCTTCAGAAGGTCCATGATTTCCAGCTGGTTGCTGATATCCAAGTGGCTTGTAGGCTCGTCGAGCAGCAGAATCCTGGGTTCCTGAGTTAAGGCGCGTGCGATGATTACGCGTTGTCTTTCTCCGCCGCTGAGCTCTGTGACTGGTCTTTCGGCGAACTGCCATGTCCTCGTGTACTCCATGGCTCTTCGGGCGATGGCGATGTCCTTAGTACTTTCGGTTTGGAACCGCGAGAGGTGGGGTGAGCGACCCATCAGGACGATTTGGAGGGCGGTGAAGCTGAAGGTTATGGCGCTATCCTGCGGGACCACTGCCATGTTTCTGGCGACTTCTCCGGGTTTCATCTTGTAGACGTCGGTGTCGTCGATGAGGATGGCGCCTTTGCGGGGCTTGAGAACCCGACTTATGCTCTTGAGCAGAGTAGTCTTTCCAGAGCCGTTTGGACCCAGAATCCCCAGGAAAGTGCCTGTCTTGACCATGAAGCGCACATTCTCCAGAACCTTCACCGAGTCATAGTAACAGTCTACGCCTTGGATGTGCAGATCAACCATGTTTTTCACCTCAAAGTGCATCTATCCTCTTCTTTCTTCGGAGAAGGAACAGGAAGAACAGGACGCCTGAAGCCGCGGTTATGACTCCCACGGGAACCTCCTGCGGTGACTGCGGCGAGGTCAGGAATCGGGTTAACCCGTCGCAGAGGACGAGAAACGAAGCGCCTAGGAACACAGAGGCTGGGATGAGCACTCGGTGGTCGGGACCGACAAGAAGCCTGGCTAAGTGGGGAACCATCAAGCCGATGAAGCCGATTAAACCGCTTATGGAAACCGCCGCTCCCGCCAACAATGCGCCGAGGAGCATGAGAATCAGCTTTGTGCGTTCCAAGTTGACGCCCAAGTGCTGGGCTTGGTCTTCGCCCAACGTGAGTAAGTTCAGGTCTCGGGAATACAGGAACGTGGCTATGACGCCGACGAGGACAAACGGCAGCATACTCAGCACACCAGCCCACGTAGTCCTCGTGGAGCTTAGGCTTCCGATAAGCCAGAAAGTCAGCGGTCCAAGTTTGTCGCCAGCAATCGTCTGCAGGTAGGTGACTATGGCGAGCTCGAAAATGCTCACCGCAATTCCCGAAAGAAGCAGAGTAGTGATGGGCACTCTGGAGCCGACCCTGGAGATGGAGTAAACGACGAGGACAGAGACCATACAGCCGATGAAGGCGAAGATGGGTATGGCGTTGACGCCGAAAATCGAAAAGCCCAACCCGAAGACTATAGCTAAGGCTGCGCCCAAGGATGCGCCTGACGAAGCGCTCGTGGTGTAGGGGTCAGCCATGGGGTTCCTGAACAACCCTTGGAATATGGTGCCTGAGCACGCCAACGAGGCACCGACGAGCGCACCGCACACGATTCTAGGGAGTCTTACGAGCATGATGAGGGGTTCTTTGGCTGCTTGGAAGTCCGTGAGCTGGATGGAGCCGCCTAAGAACGGAATGTTTTTTCCCAATATGCTTAGTATGTCGGGAAACGGAATTTGACTGAATCCCATGTTAAGTGAGACAATTATTGTCACGATCAGAAGCAGGAAGAGCAGGAGGATGTATCTCTTCCAGTGGGAAGTTCTTTTCGAAGCGGGTTCCTTTTCTGCTTTTGCCAAGATGCCGGTTTCTCCAGATTCAAAAAAATGGAGGAGGTTGTATTTATTGTGTCTCCGTGTATGGTCCGAAGATTTCGGGGTGGATTATCTTGGCCAGCATTTCCAGCGAGTCGACCTGTCTTGGTCCGGGTTCGTCGATGATGTCTCCGCTCATGGTGAAGAGCTTGTTGTTCTTGATGGCGTTGATTGCGCTCCAGCCTGGTCTATTGGCGACGGTTGTGTAGTTGCCCCAGAAGCTTTCGACACCCATCTGGGTGGGGAAGACCATGATGTCTGGGTTTTGTTCGATTATGGCTTCGGCGCTGATGACTGGGTAGGCGTCGGTGGCGTTTTCGAAGATGTTTTGTCCTCCCGCCATCTTAATGATAGAGTCAACGAATGTGCCGTTGCCTACGCTCATATAGGGGTCGCTCCAGATTTCGTGATAGACCCTGGGTCTCGTGGTTGCGGTTTTCACACCGTTGACTACTGCATCTATTCTGCTCTGCATGCTGGCGACTGCTGTTCTGGCTTCGGCTTCGTGGTTGGTGGCTTTGCCCACAGTTATCATGTTTGCCATGATGCCGTCCAAGTTCTCTGGATTCAGCGTCAAAACGTTGTATCCGAGAGTTCTCAGTTGATCGGCTGCGTCGACGCTTCCGAGGCTTGCGATTACCAAGTCGGGGTTGAGCGCGACGATTGGCTCGACAGCGGGCTGGTAGTAGTTACCTATGCTGGACATGTTGCCTGCCTCAACCCATGCTGAGAAGTTGTAGGGGTAGTGATCGTAGTCTGTCACGCCGACAACGAGGTCTCCCGCGCCGACGGCGAAGATGACTTGGGTGTTCGCAGGAGCCAGCGAAACGACTCGCTTGGGGTACTGCGTTAGGTTAAGCACGTAGCCAGTGTCGTCAGTCAACGAAATCGAGAACGAAGATGACGCGGGCGTGCTCCTGTCTTGCCCCTGAGTGAACACGTACGCTGCGACGGACGCAACAACGACTATGGCTATTATCGCTACGGCTAATACGTATATTGTGTTTTTTCTCATTTGGTTCCCTTCTCATTCTTCCAGTCAGATGGATTATCCATCCAATTCTCAGAATATAACTCTTTCTGCAGAACACCCACGCCGACCACGCAGGTAGCGGGCGGCACGGAAGATTTATGAAATTCGCTTCGCATGTGACTACTCGATTGCCATGAGCTCCGAGACTAAACCACCACTGCTGCCCTACTTGGAAAAGAAAGGCATAATGCTTGAGGATATGGTTAACACGGCGCTGGAGTTCTACGTGCCCCATCCGGGCGTGGAGACGAAGGAGAAAGCCGCTGAAATGCTCAGAGAGGAGTTCCTCGAAGTCCTGTCGGACGTGAATGTCGCCACGCTCGAGGTCATGTGTTTCCGAGCGCAGGAAGACGCCGAAGCAGGACTGATTCCTGGCTTGTCGCGGGAGAGGTTTATGGGGCGGCCGGGTCTTGTGGCGGACGAGCTGATGGGTCTCACCATAGCGGTGTATATCGCGGGTGCCAAAGGAGTCTTCGAGTTCACACGTTTTGATCAAGCGAAACCCGGAATCCTGAAGAAGCTGGGTCCGATAGCGAACGACGCCATCGGCGGCTTAGTCGCAGGCGTTTCCAGCAACATGTACACGCGGGCTTTCCGGAACTCAGGCGTCAAGTAGCTTTCTTGAATGCTGAGAAAACTCCGTGGCAGTCGCACGCTGTGCCCACGACGAATTGGTCTTGGGTTTCTGCCCACTGGAAGAATTCCATGAGCTCTTTGCCTTTGAGCGCGCCCATGCCCGGCGCCATCGAGTGGCTGACGAGTATGAAGGCTTCAGGGCTGGCGTACCGCATCAGCCTTGTCATCGTGCAGGGCTTGCGGGTGCCTGAGGTGGGGCAGGTTTCGGGCATGCTGCATTTTTCGAGACATTCATGGTCTCGGTTGAAGCTGACGATGAGTTTCCCCTTTCCTGAGAGGAGCACGACGGCTGGCGGAAGCCCGGGCAGGATGCCGTTTATAGCTTCCGTCCAAGGCGTGAGTTTGAACTTGGCTTTTGCCATGTCCGCCGCTATGTGAACAGGGGCTGTGGGAAAAACGTACTCGGGCTTCAGCGTGTCTATGAACTCTAGGACCTTAGGGAGGTCGCCTTGAACGAAGTGCTCTCCCTCCGCCGTGATGTCGGTGCTGGGTCTGAGTCCATACCGCTTCACCGCCAAGCAGTCCGGGTTGGTGTCCACGACGACGAACCCTTTGCCTTTCTGCCTGAGGAACTCGACGGCGTGACAGCCGTATTTTCCGCCTCCGACGATGATGTCCATTTGCTTGTTCCGCCTGAAACCGATGGCTAGTTCATCCAGCGCTGAAAGTATTAAACCTATCCTCGCCACCCTGTAAAACCGAACCGAGTGGGAGGCTTCAGCTTGGAGCAGGAAGGCATACCATAAGGTTATAATAGGTTACAGGTTGAGGCATTAACACGGCTGAAGGCACCATGGCTAAGACAAAGCTCTGCATCGTCACGCACACGTTTCTACCTCACGTCGGCGGGATAGAGAGAGTGGCTTACGAGCAGGGCAAACGCCTCATGCGCAAGAACTTGGACGTGACAGTTCTGACGAGCAGGATGACGCAAGCGAAACGGTACACGTATGAGGGGATACCTGTGCGATGCTACGATTCGCTGAGCTTGGGCTTCAGGCTGGGCATCCCCTACCCCATCCCCAGCATCAGCAGTTACAAACCGTTCCTCGAAGCCGTCAAAGCCAGCCGTCTCATTCACGCGCACGGGCATCCTTACCTTTCCTCGCTGCTTGCCGCGAAGCTGGCCCGGCGCTACAGGACGCCTTTCGTGCTCACGCAGCACAACACGTTCATCGATTACAACGGCGTCTGGGACAAAGTCGAGCGGCTGAACGACCTCGCCGTCGGCACGCAAGTCCTGAAAGCGGCGCAGAGAATAATCACCGTAAGCAACGCCACGAGGAACTACGTCCTCAGCCTAGGAGCCGACGCTGACAAAGTAACCGTTCTCCACAACGGCGTTGATGTGGACAGGTTCAAGCCCGACCCAAAGATGCGGGAAGAGACAAGGCGGAAGCTGGGAATCCGCCCCGACGAAATCGTCGTCCTCACCGTGCGGAGGCTCGTTTACAAGAACGGCATCGATACATTCATAGACGCGGCAAAGGCAGCAGTCCAGAAAAACCCGAAGGCAGTCTTCCTCTCAGTGGGCACGGGACCCGACCTCAGTCAAGTCAAAACCCGCATAGAACAACTCCAGCTAGGCGGGAACCTCAGGCTGGCAGGCTTCGTTTCAGACGCTGAGTTGCCGTCCTACTACAACGCCGCCGACTTGTTCGTCCTACCCTCCAAATCCGGCGAGGGCTTGCCGCTGGTCGGTCTCGAAGCCATGTCCTGCGGGTTGCCCGTGGTGGCGACGGACGTGGGCGGGATATCCGAAGTCCTGACGCCAAGCTGCGGAAAACTTGTGCCGCCTGACTCTCCCGAAACCATGGCGGAAGCCGTGCTGGACCTTGCTCTGAAGGAAACCGTTAGCCTGAAGGAGAAGGTTCGGGCGAACGCTGTGGAGATGTTCGGCTGGGACCGAAACGTAGAAAGGCTGGCTAAACTATACGAAGAATTTATTTAACCTCACTGAAACTATATACCTCGCCGCAAACATGGGCGAGGAAGAGGGTGAGCGTTGACTTCGAAGGTTGAGATGGTCTCCATAGTGATTCCGACACTCAACGAAGCGGGCAGCATAGGCGAAGCGCTCACCACGCTGGACAAGGCCATTACCTATCCCAAGGAAATCATAGTTGTGGACGGCAACTCCACGGACGGCACGATTGAAATCGCCAAGGACTCCAACTGCCGCCTCATCATCGAACCCAAGCGCGGCTACGGCGTCGCCCTCAGGACAGGAATGCGGAACGCCAAGGGCAACATCGTCATCATGGTCGACGGAGACGGAACCTACGAGTTCAAGCACGTCAACATGCTCGTGGATAAGATGATTGAAACGGACGCCGACCTGTGTCTGGCTACGCGCATGTACGACAAGGGCAAGTGCATGGGCATGATGAACTTCGTGGGCAACAAGCTGCTCACTTTCTGCTTCAACATGCTGTACAAGCAGAACCTCAGCGACAGCCAGTCGGGGTTCCGGGCAATCTCACATGCGGCCATCGAGAAAGTGGAGTTCGGGGAAACCGACATGGCGTTCGCCACCGAGATGCTCATAAAATTCGCGAAGAAGGGCTTCAAGATGGTGGAAGTGCCCACCGAATACAAGGTTAGGAAGTACGGCAAGACCAAGCTCAAAAAGTTCAGGTCCACCATCGAAATCTTGGCTGCCATGCTCAAGGGACTCAGAGCGTGAAAACCATTACAGAACAAAGCAACCCGTTGGGCAGAACGCTGAATTCTAAGGACGAATGGCACAGCTACGCTGTAGCGGTGGCTCTGGCGCTTATGCTTGCCGTCGTTCTGCTGGGAGTCTACCTCGTTGCTTTGCGTCCGGTCCAAGAAGGGTACATGACAATGTACCTGCTCAACTCGGACAGGCAGGCGACGAGCTTTCCTGAAGTTTTCTCGGCGGGCCAGAACAACACGTTGAGCGTCTACGTGGAAGTTGAGAACCACATGGAAAAATCCGTCGACGCCCAACTCCTAGTCAAAGTGGCCAAAGACACGATTCCCAAGTTTCCAGTGGACGCCAACGCCGCGGAATCGTACGCAAAAAGGATAGAAATCGGCGCGACATGGGAAAGCCAAGCCACAGTGCCTTTGAACGAGCCAGGTCACTACTCGGTCGTGTTTGAACTCTGGGTTCCCGACCCGAAGACGGGGGAACTCGAGTTTTCAAACTACTGTGTCTTGAACGTGCAGGTCCAAGATAGCGCGGTCTAGCGGAGTTCGTCTTCCCCGCAGGCGGTACGAGCGGGCTTTTGCGCACAGAGCCAGTCGTCATTGGCAACTATGCAAAATTTTAAATAACGTACGACTCCAATTGGTAGGTTTGGAGAGACAAGGAGGATTTTAGTTGAAACTCTCAAAAAACAGAAAGACTCTTGCAGTTGTTTTGACTCTAGCACTCGCTACAACCATACTCATGACACAAGCAACATTCGCAAACGCAGCAGCTCAAGTCGACACGTACGCTTACATCAGCGCAGTTCCCAGCCCGATAGGCGTTGGTCAACAGCTCACTGTCCTCATCTGGCTGAATCATGCTCCTCCGACCGCAGCAGGACCCAAAGGCGACAGATGGGAAGGCATGAAAGTGACTATAACGAAACCGGATGGCACAACTGAGGTTCAGGGACCTTTCAGGTCCGACGACGTTGGCGCCGCGTTCTTCTCGTACACGCCGACCATGGCAGGCAACTACACTATGCAGATGAGCTACCCAGGGCAGACGCTGACAGGCATCCCGGGCAACGAGAACGCCACGGGAGTCGGCGACTACTACAAGCCGAGCACCAGCCGAAAAATCACGGTCGTGGTGCAGCAGCAACCCGTCCCGTTCCTGCCAGAGGTCCCAGCCCCAGAATACTGGGAACGCCCACTGTATGCAGAGAACCGGGAACTGTATGTGCTTGGATCTAACTGGCTGATGGCAGCTTACAGCGTGACGGGCCGCAGCTTCGACGCCGGCAGCGCAGTCGCCCCGAACAACCGAGCGCCAAACAGTGCCCACATACTCTGGACGCGACCCCTAATTGACGGGGGTTTAGTCGGAGTTGAACAGCCAAGCGTCGCCTACTACCAGAGATTGTCCTATGAGTCGATGTTTACGCCGCCGCTGGTCATCAACGGAAAACTCTACTACAACACGCCGAACGACCCGCACTACGGATTCTACTGCGTGGATTTGACGGATGGAAAGACAATCTACTACAGCAACCTGACGAAGCCCTACACGGCAGTTCCCAACGAGGGCGGATTCTTCCCAGGTGTCTTGCCCATAACCCTTGGACAGATACTCGACTATGAATCGCCTAACCAGCACGGCGCCATTCCCTACCTGTGGGCTCAGGTCGGAACCACATGGAGCATGTACGACGCCCTCACAGGAAACTGGATACTGGACATAAAGAACGTGCCTTCAGGAACAGCCGTCTTCGGTCCCCACGGAGAACTACTGATATACGCACTCAACGGAGCAACCAACACTCTCATCGTCTGGAACTCAACCAAAGCCATCCCGCCGCCATGGTTCACAGGCTCAGGATACTGGCAGTGGAGACCCGACCTCTACAGAGGACAGACTCTCGACGGAACCGTGGGCGTGGAGCTGAACGTGACAGTGCCGGACGAACCAGGATCGCAGGCGATTCGACAGGTCACGGGTGACGTCATCTACGCATCTTCGGGCGACCGCTGGATCGGCTACAACAGATGGACAGGAGCAAAACTCTGGGCAGCCAACATAACCCGACCGCAGTACCCGCCAGGCATCTACAGGGGAGGCGCAGCCACACTGTCACCTTACCAGATAAACGACGGAGTCTTCACAGAATTCATCAGGGAGACAATGCAGTGGTACGGCTACGACGTCCAGACAGGACAGTACATGTGGGGTCCAACTGAACGGTACTCGAGCGACTGGGGATACTACAACGGCTACACCGGAAGAGTCGCGGGTTACAGCAAAATCTTCAGCGCAGGCTACGACGGCACGGTACGCGCCTACGACATCAAGACTGGGAAGCTCCTCTGGGAATACTACTCGGGAAGCGCCGGCTTCGAGACGCCATACGGCACTTGGCCATTCTACGGCGGGCTCACCATCGCTGACGGAAAAGTCTTTGCGATGAACGGAGAGCACTCTCCGGGTACGCCTCTGTGGAAAGGCGAGAAGATCTTCGCCATCGACGCCACTACCGGACAACTCGTGTGGAAGATATCCGGCTGGTTCCAGGGCAACTCGATAGTCGCTGTGGACGGCAGACTCATAGGCTTGAACTGCTACGACAACCAGATTTATAGCTTCGGCAAAGGACCCAGCGCCACAACCGTAACCGCACCCGACACAGCCGTCACGGTGGGAACAGGCATTATGATTCGAGGAACAGTCACCGACCAGTCTCCAGGCGCCAAGGGAGCCGCTGCAGTCGCGGACGACAGCATGAGTGCGTGGATGGAGTACTTGTACATGCAGAAAGCTATCCCAGGCGACGCCAAGGGCGTTGAAGTGAAACTGACTGCCATCGACCCGAACGGCAACTCACAGGACATCGGTACCGCAACAACTGACTTAGCTGGCAAATTCGGCTTGATGTGGACTCCGCCCGTCCCAGGCAAATACCAAATCATAGCCACCTTCGAAGGCTCCAACAGCTACGCAAGCTCCTTCGACACCACGTACATAGCCGCAGTCACAGCCCCATCAGCCTCACCAGCGACGCCACCACCGCCGCCAACAACGGTTCCACCGACAACGGTGCCACCGCCACCAACGACACCGCCGGCATCGCCTTCACCGCCGCCGACAAGCGTGCCTACCCCTCCGGCAGGTGGAGTGCCGTCTGAAACCGTCGTAATCGCCGTTGCAGCAGTCGTCATCGTAGTGGCAGCCGCCGCAGCAGCCGTCATCCTCAGAAGAAGAAAATAAACAAAACCCCTCCCCTCTTTTTTAACCCACAACCCGCCCGAAAGGACAGCGGCGGAAACTGCGAGTAGAACAAACTTCCATAATTCTTTTAAGCCTTGAAGCGTCACTGTTCAATCGGGAGTTCATTGGGGGAATCTGCATGAGTAGGTTTAGAAGTTGCAGCGTTTTTATTGTCATCCTTACACTGTTGTCGTCATGCTTCGTGTTTCAGGCAAATGCCGCCACAGAGTGGGCTACTCAAACCGTAGACCCGGCAAGAGACGCAGGCGGATACTCTTCAATCGTGTTGGATTCAACTGACAATCCACATATAAGCTACCGCGCTGCAGAAGGCAGGCTGAAATATGCCAGTTGGAACGGCACCTCATGGAATACTGAAACCATTAATCCCACGGGAGGCACAGTTTCATACGCTTCTCTTGCTCTGAATTCCACAGGCTATCCTCACATTGCCTTCTCAGAATGGATAAACGGAAATGTCCTCAGATACTCCCACTGGAATGGCACGACATGGAATACAGAAACGGTTGATTCGACTTTTTGGACTGGTGCGTACTGTTCCCTTGCTTTGGACGCAGAAGACAAGCCTCACATAGGCTACTCAGCTGGAAGTCCAAGCGTCCTGAAGTATGCCGTAAAGACTAACTCGACATGGAGCATCGAAACAGTAGACTCGGCACAAGAAGTTGGCACGTACAATTCCATCGCAGTGGATTCGGCGAGCAACCCTCACATAAGCTACTACGATGCCTTTAACGGTGATTTGAAGTATGCAAGTTTCAACGGCTCGGATTGGGTTTTGGAGACTGTTGACTCGAACATAGGGAGAGTAGGCGAGCACACTTCGCTAGCCTTGGATTCAGGCGACAACCCACACATCAGCTACTATGATTATCAGAATCTCGCGATGAAGTATGCATGGTGGAACGGCACGCAATGGAACAAAGAAACAATAGCCTCGCAAATCATTAGCGGCGACCGCTGCCCTCTTGCTTTAGACTCCAGCAATGTTCCGCACGTAGCCTATCGTGGCTCAACAGGTTGGCTGACATACGCCCACCGCGTGGGTTCAGCGTGGGCGTCCGAAAACCTAATGACGGCGGTTTTTTCTAACTCGCTCTCTCTAACTATGGACTCCGCAGACAAGCCTCACCTCAGCTATCATGGCGGACCCGATGCAAATCTGAAGCACACCTTTGCCCAGCCTGCCGACACGGGACTAAATGTCTCTGTCAACCCACCCTCTCAAACAGTCACCGCCGGCGGTTCCGCGATATTTGACGTAAACGTGACGCTTCTTTCCGGTAGTCCTGGCAGCGTGTCTCTGAGCTTGAACTTGCCCTCATCTGTGGGGGTGTGCAGCTTTGAGCCATCGTCAGGAACTCCCACGTTCGTTTCCGAGCTGACGATAAACACCTTCGGCACTGCTCCGCCAGGCGTCTACAACTTGGTTGTGACGGCAACGTTAGCCTCTGGGCTGTCTGAAACGGCTACGCTCACGCTGACTGTGGCGACTCCGCCAAAACTAACCTTGAACATCAGTCCAAAAATCGTTGCCAGAGGCACACTCCTTTCCATCACTGGCCGGCTGACGCCGGCTCGAACTGCAACCATTCAGCTGTACTATAGGCTTCCGCATGAGACGGGCATATGGCAGCTCGCTACGACCTTGACCACGGACCCAGCAGGATTCTACGGCGGCACCGCGACAGTTCCGATGTGGCTGACTGCAGCCAGCTACGATTTAGTGGCAATCTGGTTCAACGGCGCTCCAGGAGGGTACACAGCCAGCCCAGTGAGACTCTTAACTATAACCTGAACGGACCGGACCAACCACTTGAAAACCTAACCTTTTTTCTTTTCGATGCGTTTCTCACATCTGCCAAAGCTGAGCCAGCAAGGGCAGAGGCTATACAGTAGCGTCGACCTATTCAATCACTGCAAGCGTTTTAGAGAAAGAGCTGTAGACAGTTCCCAGCATCAGACAATAAGCAAAAGGAATCCTCAGTCCTCTGCCCCATTTCGCTAGCACATCGTTTTCTCCTATCACAGCAAGCAAACTACAGAAGTCATTCTCGTATCTTGAAATGCAGGGAAGCGTTTTCTTCACTCTCAAGCGTTCCGTGTGGTCCTTTCCATTTGTCCGCTCGCCTCAGGAAGTCCTCATACCCGTTCTGCCTGATGAATTCAAGTTGTCGTCTGTACTGCTTGTATTTCCACCCGTTCTTGCCCCAAAAACCCTTGAGAACTTCGCAGGGATAATCGGCGCAATCAGCGCAAGTCTCTATTCGCTTTTCCCGGAAACAGCATGTCTTGATTTTGCACTTAGCCTTGCCCAGGTCCCTTTCGCCCGATTCGTATCCCAACTTGCAGCCAACGCAAGTTCTCTCGTTCGGATACTTCTCCATCTGCTGCTCCATGCAAGTTCTGCAATATGCCCCACAGCAGCCAATTTCCCGAATCGTCACACCATTCCACTTCCCGTCTCCCACTGTTCCTGCACACTATAGCCTGCTTGTTTTATCAGTCTTCGCACAGCAAGATTCAAGGACTGGTTTTCCTCCGCTCCGCCATGAGCTTCTCGGCGATTTCCAAGTCCTTTGGAGTGTTGATGTTCAGAAGCACCTCAAACTCGTCAGTCACAATGGCATCAGTCTCGATTTTGCCTTCACCCTGAATTTTCGCCCCGTTGACGATGTTGACGCCTGAAACCGCATGCCAAACCCCCCTGAACTCATCAGTCGAACAAACAGACAAACCCAAACGCTCGCGAACACTGATTGGCACAAAGACAGCGAAGAAGTCCTTCCCCGAAACCTCAAACGCCCCAACCACCCTGTCCAGAAACTTCCCAGTCACAGCAGGCAAATCCGCAGGAATCGTCAACACAGGACCCTGCAAATCAGCTAGTCGAACAGCCTGCTTCAAGTCTTCGTGGTAGCCCTTCGCATCCGTCCGCAGAAACCTCCACCCCATACTGGCGCAGCGCTTCTCAGTCTCAGGCGTGTTCGGGCTCGTCACAACGTAGAACCCCGAAACCCTTTCGGCTGACTGCACAGCATCCACAACCCAGTCAAGCAAAGGCTTACCCAAAACAGGCAAGAGTGGCTTCTCAACAGGCAACCCCATCCGCTTGCCCTTGCCACCAGCCATAATCAAAGCAGGAACTTTCACAGCCACAACGCTCCCCACAACAGAAACGCAGCCAAAGCAGCCAAGACGGCGGACAGCACCAGAGCCAGAGCTCTCGCGCCCTCATTCGTCGCCCCAATCATGTCACCCGAAACTCCGCCGAACACACGCTTACCCACAGACTCCATAAACAGCCCAAATAGAAACGCAACTCCAATGACCAGCAGTCCTGCAAGACCCAAGAGAGCAAACCCAGCAACAAGACCAAGCATGTAAGCCACGGCATTCAATCTGCGCTTGGCTTGCCCCAGAAAACGCGCACCCAACCCCGCATGCGCAGGCTTCCCACGCCACACAATCGTCACCATCGCCAGCTTCGCCGCAACCTCAGCCACAACTAAAGCCCTCAACGCAACGAAGCCGTTCAGGAAAAACAAACCCACAAACGCCGCGAACTCCACGAAAATCGCCAGCAACGCACCCTTATAGGTAACGACCCATCGGTGGGCAATCTCCCTTCGCTCCTCCACACGCCGAAGCCCAACCGCGTTCCCCAAATCCACCAGCCCATCGAAGTGCTGAAAGCCTGTCAAAACCAGCAGAAAAGCCAGCGTCATGGCAGCGGGAACAGCCTGCAACAGGAAGCCTGCAGGCAACTGAACCGCATAACTCACAAGCCACAGCAGATATGACAGAATGAAGCCTGAAGCCCAAAGGTAACCAGCCGCAAACAAGCCGATTAACCCGCCAACTAGGGGAAAAAGAAACATGTTCCGCGCGCTCGCCGAGACAAAATCCTCAGTCTTCGCCAACGGAATAATCGTCAGGAAAGACAGCAAATCCCTAAAAACTTTTATAGCATTCAGCCTCGACATATACCCTATTACCCGACAAGAAAGGATATAGACTTATCGTGAGCTTCATGGCACAACTCAAAGCAAAAAAAATCCTAGTCACAGGCGGCGCAGGATTCATCGGCTTCCACCTCAGCAAGAAACTGACCGAACTCGGCGCTGACGTAACCATATACGACAACCTGTCCAGCGGAAAACTCGAAAACGTCAAAGACGTACCCCAAGCACACTTCATCAAAGGCGACATACTCGACCTCAAAAAACTCTGCAACCTCCCGAAATTCGACCTCATCTACCACCTCGCAGCGCAAGTCGTGGTTCCGTACAGTATGGAAAACCCCACCGAAGACTTCGAAACCAACGCCCATGGAACCATCAACGTACTGGAAAAGGCGCGTAAGGACAAAGCCAGACTTGTCTTTGCGTCCAGCGCGGCAGTCTACGGCAACCCAACCCAGCTACCCACGCCTGAAGCGTATGGTTTTCACCCGTTCAGCTGCTACGGCTTGTCCAAAGTCGTGGGCGAAGAATACGCCCAGATATACACGCTGCAGTACGGCTTGGACGTGACGATTTTCAGGTTCGCCAACGTCTACGGCTCACGCTGCCATGGAGTCATAAACGACTTCCTTGACAAACTCCAGAAAAACCCTAGCAAGCTGGAAATCATCGGCACGGGACAGCAAGCCAGAGACTTCGTGCACGTCTCAGACGTCGTCGAAGCGCTCGTGTTGGCTGCGGGAGAAAACGCTGTGGGTAAAACCTTCAACCTGGGTTTCGGCAAGACCACGAAGATAATTGACTTGGCAAGGATGATGCTGGGAATCCTCAAACTAGAAGGCAAAACGGTGGTCACGACCACTGGGCAATCTTGGCAAGGCGACATTAACACGATATGGTTCGACATCACCAAAGCAAAAAAGGAACTGGACTGGACCCCCAAAATCCGCTTGGAAGACCACCTGCAAACGCTAATCAATGAGAGGAAAATGCTCCAATGAGCACCAAGCCAGCCAAAGGACTCGTTGCGCTCCTGCGACTCCCATACTGGATGATGACAGGTGGACTGGCACTCCTGACTTCCCTAGCCATAACGAAAGGCGCGATGAGTTGGCAAATCGCCATGCTGACCTTCTTCTCCATGGCATTTATCACCTCGGCTGGCTTCTCCATAAACGACTACTACGACAAAGAAACCGACGCCATAATCAAGCCCCAAAGACCCATACCCTCAGGTGCCTTGTCGCTTAAGCAGGTCGTCGCCATCTCGGCGTTCCTGTTCGCGCTGGGGCTCGCGCTTGCGTTCCTGATTAACCTCGTTAGCTTCATGATTCTGCTCGCAGACTCTGCGTTGCTCGTGGTTTATTCGGCTTTCGTGAAGCGGAAATCGGGCTTCGCAGCCAACGTGCTTGTGGGCGTTTTGACTGGCACGGCTTTCATGTACGGCGAAGCCGCGGTCTTCAACATCGTGACGCTGGCTTCGCTGAGCTTGTACCCGATTGCGTGCGGCACGGTTGGCGGCAACATCCTCAGAGACATCTTGAGCATGGAAGGTGACTCGAAAACCGGGTACCCAACGCTTCCGCAGAAGATTGGAACCAGCAACTCGGTGCGGGTTGCGGCTGTTTTCTTCGCTTTAACTGGCGTTTGCGCTCCTCTGCCGTTTTTTGTAGGCGAGTTCACAGTGTGGTATCTGCCGTTGATCATGATTTGGGGTTTGATACTCATCTATTCTTCCGCAAAGCTTGTGACTTCGCCCTCAACGCTGCCTACCGTGCGGAAGTTCGAGCGGCTCATAACTATGTCCATGATGCTGCTTCCGCTCGCGCTGATTCTCGAGGCAGTTGCACCTGCGATTGGAGGGTTCGTGTGAGGACGACGAAGACGAAGAGCATCTGCCCAGTCTGCCAGAAGAAAATCGACGCTGAACTGTCAGAAGAGGATGGCAGAGTCCTCATCAAGAAGCGTTGCGGTGAGCATGGGGTTTTCACCGTGACGCATTGGCAGAGTCCAAGCATCTACGGCTACGCGGAGAACTATGATTTCTTCAAGTGCTTTCCGGACAACGACCCGAAGCGGAATCCTGAGCGTTGTCCCTACGTTTGCGAGTCGTGCAGCAGCCACACTTCGGACACGGTGATAGGAGTCATCGATGTCACAAAGAAGTGCGACTTGCGCTGCGCGGTGTGCTTCTCCACCTTCTCAGACCACGTCGTGGACTATGAGCCTACGAAGGCTGAGCTTGTAAACATGCTGACTTTTCTGAGTCAGCGGAATCCGAAACCCCCAGCAATTCTGTTCTCGGGCGGCGAACCCTTGGAGCGAGAGGACATGCCGGAGATTGTCGCTGCGGCGCACGGGCTGCGGTTCATGACAATCCTTGCGACGAATGGGATTCATTTGGCTGAGTCTCCTGAGCTTGCGGCTAAGCTGAAGCAGAGTGGGTTGAACATCGTTTACCTGCAGTTTGACAGTTTCCGCGATGGCTTTTACGAGAGGATTCGTGGGCGAAAACTGCTTGACGTGAAGTACAGAGC
The DNA here is from genome assembly GCA_041946875.1 of Bathyarchaeia archaeon. GTDB lineage: Archaea > Thermoproteota > Bathyarchaeia > Bathyarchaeales > Bathycorpusculaceae > JADGNF01. Next base: position 61,526 of record JBHGBG010000003.1, on the reverse strand, counting down.
CATAGAGGTCTGCCGCAAGCTGGACATGGAGGTCATCTTGGTCACGACGCTCATGCGCGGGTTCAACGACAAGGAGGTTGGGCGAATCGTGAAGTTTGCTGGGGCGAACTCGGACATCATTCGGGGTTTGATTTTCCAGCCTATAGCATTCACGGGTCGCGCAACCGATAACCCTTACAAAGATGCCTGGCGGGAATGGCGCTTCGCTGAAGATGTGGAAGCGCAGACTGGTGGGGCGATTCTGACGAGGGATTTCTTCCCAATGTCGGTGATGACTTCGCCGATTAAGATTATGCGGAAGTTCATGCGGAAGCCTTGGCCGCTTTTCTCCTGCAGTCCGCACTGTGGCATCGTGAACTGGATGTACGTTTCGAAGAGCGGCAGAATTATTCCGATTAACCATTTTGTGGATTTTGAGAAGTTCTTCAACACGATTCTGCCGACTGCGCAGAACGTGGAGTCGAAGGGGAAGATTTCCCTTCTGTCGGCGCTGTTCATGGCGTCTACGCTTTCGTTGAATATGCCGCTTGTCACGAAGGAGGTGGGCATTTTCACGCTGATGAAGGCGATTCTGAAGATGCACATTTCGCCGAGTTACCAGTCGCTTGGTCCTCTGCGGCGACGCATTTTCCTGCTGGGCTGCATGGCGTTCATGGATCAGTACAACTTTGACGTCAATCGCGTGCGGCGATGCGTCATTCACTACGTAACCCCAAGCTTGAAAGTCATCCCGTTCTGTGCCTACAACAACATCCACCGAATCGGAACAGAAGAGAAATACGCAGCCAAACAACAGGCTGCCTAGACTCGAAACAGCTCACAGCCCCCTTATTTATAGGCTAAAGCGGGGTTCTGCCGACTTTACGGTTGCCGATTTTTGCGGTACCTCGTTGGATACTTCCGGTTTGCTATTGTACTGTCATCTGCTGGAGGTTGTTAAATGACGGGACGTTGGCTTAACTCTTCTTTTGCTTTGTTAATAATGGGATTAGTCCTCTTTGTAGTGGGTATGGGAACTTTGCTTCATGGGCAATACATCACAAGCAGTTTTTACTCTTCAGAATTTGCGTTAATCATATGTGCATCTGGAGTAACTCTATTGTTTTTGCGACTAATATTACGATTATTGGAGCATGCGGTAGACATTAGCGTTTACGCCGTCTGCTTTTTTTGCCTCGTTTTTTTCGTCTGTGATAGTAATAAGTGTTGTAATATTGTATAATTGGCTGCACACTGGGTTGTGGTTTTCTGCACTTTTCCTGCAAAGCGGTTACTGCCATTGGCAATACAACTAGTGAAAAGGCTGTAATAATGCTGCCAAAGTAAAAGAAGTTGTATCCTGCTTGTATCTTTACTTCAGCTTCCGCTAGCGGATTATCTGTTGGGTATATTGGTTTGTTAATAACCCCAACATTGGCAGGGTTTGTCAAAACTGGATACTTGAAAAGTGTTGCCCAACTAATGTTGTCCTCTTGGTGCATATAAGGTGCGTTAAAACAAATTTCTGCTGTTCCATCAGGTAAAGCACCAACGTAGACGCTTCCGCCGCTAGTGTAGTAGAATAAACCATTTAATCTAATCCTGTTTGGACCGACCATCGCAACGGCGAATGTTGGTGTTCCTTTAGAATTAACTATCTCGAAAGCGTATCCGTTGTAGTTTCTATCCCAGTAGGATAGGGCATATGATGGATTGACCGTTGTCCAAGTATTGTTGACTATATTCGCGATTGGTTTGTTTTCTGAGTCTCTGATGTCGGCGTTAACGTACATTTTTTGGTTATAGAAGTGTATACTGAATTGGCTGTCAGATACATTTTCGAACATTAGTAACCCAATTCGATTAAGGTAGAATCCGCTTTCTAGAGTGAATCCTGTAAGTCGGAAAGTTACGTTGTCAGATAGCAGCAAATCAAAGGGTTGGTTGAAATCGACCGAGAATGGGCATATTTCACCTCTCATTGCTTCATTAGCTTGTACTTTGACATACTGACCGCTTGGGATTAGGTCCAAACTGCCATACCCAGCTAGCACAATACCAAATGCCGTCATCGAACCAAAAACTATGATTAGCACTATCAAAGTTCCAGTTGACAAGCTAAGTGCTGGATTTTTGGGCATAGAGGGCACTAGATTACACTATGGTGCAGTGCATTGTGAAATCCAGAGTTCTATTGCTTCTTCTATTGCTTCTGTAATGTTGCCTTTTCGCATTCCCTTGCATTTGAAGACTGCGTTTCTGAATTGTTCATCCAATTCGTCTCTGATTAGGACTGTAAGTTTTTTAGGCATCTTTCCACCGATTAAACAATAATGAATTAGACGCATATATGGTTTGCCGTAAAACCGTGATGCTTATCTGGTAATGTATATATGCGGTTATACGGCAAAGATGATAGTAGTGACAACTCAACTAACAACAACCCGACAACAACGTGGACAAGCAATCGCACGATTAAGCGGTCAAATCCAGAAAATCGAAGATGCATTCTACACTGTTCAGTCTCAAAGCGGCAACGGTCAGTACGTCGTAACTAAGGTTGACAAAGAATGGATTTGCGAATGTTCACACAAAAAATTCCGATATGTAGAGTGCAAACATATCTATGCGGTAGAACTGAGCGAAAAGATGAGGGCAAGCGTAAAGAAAAGCGTAGTCATTCAAGAAGTTGAAGTCTCTGACTGCATTTTCTGCCACTTTAAACGCACTAAAGAAATTCGGCATACGCCACAACAAAGCTGGCGACCTACAACGTTTCGTGTGTTTGGACTCGGCAAGAGCCATAGCGTAAACATCGGGTCTGAACGGATGAAGCACAACCCCAAAGCAATCAGTACAGCAATGCAACTCTATTTCAGCGAAGAATCAGTAAGAAACACTTAGCGGTCACTAAAACCGTTGGGCGTGGAAGCCTGCCACAAAACCGTTTACAACTGGATAAAGTATGTGCGTTTAATGCGTGACTACTCAGAAAAATCGGTTCCTGCCGTCGGTGACACTTGGCGAGCGGATGAAGTCTACGTTAAGGTCAAAAGTGACGTGAAGTATCTGTTCGCGGTTATGGATGATGAAACGCGGTTTCTAATTGCCCACGAAGTGGCAGAGACGAAAGAGAAGCATGATGCACGGATGCTTTTCATGCAAGCTAGTACCTGATGGGCAACAACCCAAAACCACCATAACTGATGGCTTGCCTTCTTACGCCAAAGCCGCACAATGGCACTCGAAGAAACAAACCATGTTAGGGGAATCCAACTAAACGAAGCGATTCACGACAATAAGATGGAAAGAATGAACGGTGAAATCCGCGACCGCGAAAAAACAATGCGAGGACTCAAACGCAACAGAACGCCAATTCTTGTGGGCTACCAATTGTATCACAACTACATACGCCCACATGAAAGTCTAGGCGGTAAGACGCCAGCAGAAGCCGCAGCAATCACGATTGAGGGCGAAAACAAGTGACTGACGTTAATTCAGAACGCTAGCCAAAACAAGAACTAACGTTCTTTTCATTTCCGCTCTCTAAGTGCTTTGTGGTTTTGAAATTCCAATACACGTTCTCTGGCAACCGAATTTACCCATGACTCCCTCGGAAATGGCGAACAACCGCAAACTCCACAGAACCTAAAGCGAGCAGTGAACAACTCTTGGTCTGAGTAGCCGCTTTGGACTCATTGTGTAAGACGCGAGTTGGGAGCTTGTTCTGGATGGAGAATCTGTCGGGTGGTGCCTCAAGTCTTAAAAGCAATCGCCGCACAACAAGAGCCAGCACAAGCACATTTCACAATGATTGACTGGGAGACAAGGCGAGGATACGAATGAGACGCGTAACGGCTTTGACTTTCTTGAATAACTTCGTGGCGGGCGCGCTCACGCTGCTGATCCCGCTGCTGCTCCTAGAAAGAAACGTTAACTTGGCGGACATAGGCGTCGTTCTTTCGGTCCTGCCCCTTGTCTTCCTGGTCGCTCGGCTCCTGTTGGCGGCGATTGCCGACCAAGTCGGCTGGTCACACATTTTCATCCTCGTAAACTGGCCTGCCACCTTAATATCCACAGCGCTTTACTACTTTGCTACCTCTTTACCGCCCTTCTTCGCGGGCAAGGTCATTGAAGGCCTCCGAGACTCCTCCTACTGGGCGGTGAACCGAACCGCTATATTCCAGCTTTCCCCTGCGCGAGAAGTGCGGCAAGCTACGAGCATCAACGGCGTCATTTGGATAGCCACCGCGGTTGGTAGCGCAGCCGCGGGCGTGGGCATCGCCTTCGCTGGCTTCTCGGTTACGCTGCTGCTTCTCGTCGTCGCGTCCATTGCGGTCGGTATCCCCGCTGCTATGCTTTGGAAAACCGGGAAAAAGGACTCTAAGCTGAACGGCAGAGGCATATTTACCGTGCTTGACGCAAGGGGTAAAGGCAGGACTTTCTGGCTGATTTCCGTAGCCTTGACGTTCTACAGTCTGGCAACCTTTCCGCTTCTGATGCTTCTGCTTCCCGCGTTCATGGACCAGCAGCTGGGATACAACTACCTCTGGATAGGCATGCTGTTCATGCTTTACAACGTAGTCTCCTCCGCCGCGACGTTCCTGACGCTTAGGGCATCCCCGAGCTTCGGACGCGCCGCGCTCCTGAGCGTCGTGGCAGTGGTAGCTAGTGTCGGGCTTGCGACTGGGGGCTTCTTGTTTCCCGCGTGCCTCTGTGCCCTTGCCTTCGTGCGGGGATACGGCATCGCGTTCTTCGAACATGCAGTAGCCAAAGCGGCTAAGTCCAGCCGAAACGTCTCGGCGGATATTGCCTTGCTTCATTCGCCCATGCGAATCGCGGAATCCGCGTCGGTTCTAGCTTCTGGGTTCTTGGCTCAGACGGTTGGGTACGCACCTATCTTTGCCGTGACGGGCGTTTTCTTCGTTGTCTTCTCGTTCATGTCGCTTCACCTGTTGAGAAAGCCGTAGTTGGCTTGGGGGAAATCTTTAACATCCTCACGCCACCACTCTAATACGAGCATAACCGCTTCAGGAGACACCAACTGAGCCTGCTGAGCCACGACAGCTTCTGGAACGCAGTCGTCACTCTGCCGACCACACGCAAGATGCTGCGGACAGCTCTCAAGAAATGTCCGTCTTGTGGCAGAACGGTTCTTGAGGCGGCGTTGGACGATTATGTGGGCAAAACCAACCAGAAATGCGCCAAGTGCAGCGGCTTGTACTCGCAGGTCATCGGGTTATGGATAGACTTCCTCCGCCGAAGCCTCAACGTGAAGCGCGAGAAAGTGGTCAAGCTCCTATCTGACCCATACGCGAGACGCGCCGTCGTCAACCTGACCCGGACGTTCGCGCACATCGGCATAAAGAAGCCCATCAGCATCTACGCGCCGCTCCTCGTGGTTTGGGACTTCACGCACAAGTGCAACCTGAACTGCAGACACTGCTACTCCGACTCAGGCGCCGTCCACGAAGAAGAACTCACAACCCCTGAAGCCTTAGCAGTTGTGGACCAACTGGCAGACGCAGGCGTGACCGCACTCGCTTTTTCAGGCGGCGAACCACTCACCCGCAAAGACTTCTTCGAAGTCGCAGAACACGCCGTAAAACGGGGATTGTACGTTTCTATAGCTACGAACGGCACCCTGCTCACGAAAGACGCGGTGCAGAAGCTGAAGCGCACGGGCATCCACTACGTAGAGATAAGCATAGACGGAGCCACAGCGCAAACACACGACACCTTTCGCGGTGTGCCGGGCGCCTTCGACAAGGCAGTTGCTGGCTTGAGGAACTGCGTCGAGGCTGATTTATGCGCGTGCATCGCTACGACAGCCACGAAGAGCAACTTTGCCGAGATGCCAGCCATCGTGGACCTGGCTGAAGCCGCGGGGGCGGAGCGCTTCACGTACTTCAATTTCATCCCCACCGGACGCGGCAAACAGCTCTGCGACCAGGACCTCTCGGCAGAAGAGCGTGAGAAGCTCATGCGTTACCTGCTCAACCGCATGTCCAAAGGCTGCAAAACCACCATCCTGACGACGGCGCCGCAGCTGGCTCGCGTGGCGCTCCAGTGCCAGGGACCAGATGGAACGGGCGAGGTGACGATGAGCATGGCGCACATGCAGACCGCCCGAGTCAGCAAGAAAGCCGTACCGCTGGCGGACTTCATAGGCGGATGTGGCGCTGGAAGGCTGTACTGTTCGCTGTCGCCTCAGGGCGACGTGCACCCGTGCGTTTTTCTGCCGATAAACGTGGGCAACCTCAAGAAAGAAAAGTTCACAGACATCTGGCTCACCTCCGAGCTGTTCCAAGCCCTCCGCAACAGGAAACTTCTGAAGGGCGCGTGCGGGAAGTGCAGCTACAAGTTCATCTGCGGCGGATGCCGAGCGAGGTCCAGCGCCTACAACGACGGCGACTACCTATCCTCGGACCCCGGCTGCGTCTTGGCGAAAGAGACGGGGAAAGCCTGATGCCGCAGAAAACCGTCAAGATACACCGAGCCCAAGACGTCAGCGCCATCCTCAGAGAAGCCGTGAACGCGTCGGGGCTGCGGAACAAACGGAGGATTCTCATCAAGCCAAACCTGAGCCACTTCGAGTACGTGCCAGGCGTAGTCACGAGCCCTGAATTAACGGCTGAGCTGGTCAGCCTGCTCCGCGACACCGCCGCGGAAGTGGTCGTGGGCGAGTCGGACGGATTCAACTACAGCTGCCGCGCAGCGTTCAGGCAGACGGGCATGGCAGACGCAGTCAAAAAGGCAGGCGGAACGGTGATGAACCTTTCGGAGGACCGCGTTGTCGAAGTCAAATTCCCTGACGGCGCTGTCAAGAGGCTTTTCCTGCCCAAAACTGCGCTGGACGCGGACGCGGTCGTAGACCTGCCTTTGATGAAGACGCACGAGTTCATGCTGTACAGCGGCGCCATAAAGAACCTCTTCGGCATCGTGCCCAGCAACAGGCGCATCTACCTTCATCCTTACCTGCCCGAGGTCTTCCGCAGACTCTACCAGGTTTTCAAGCCGCAGCTGACCGTCATGGACGCCAGAATCGGCATGGAGGGGAACGGACCCACCAAGGGCACACCCGTCCAGATGGGCTTGGTGTTGACGAGCAACGACGCCTTGGCTATGGACGTCACCGCGGTCAGAATCATGGGTTTCGACTGGAGGGAAACCTACCTGAACTACATAGCCCAGAAAACCGAACTCCAGGAAAACGCAATTGCCGTTGAGGGTCTGCAGGTATCCCAGGTCAGGCGCAGGTTTGAGCCGCCCCGCATCGACCTGCCTGTGAAGGCGCAGATGGAGATTTACAAGCACGAGTACCTGACGAAGCTGATGTTCTGCTCACTGGGCGTTGTGAAACTCTTCCAGAAGGTCACGATAGCATACAGAGGCAGACCCATAGAGCCAGCATAGTTGAGCTCCGTCATATCTTCCTTGGTTTTGGATGTGCAGACTTTCGCCTGATAGCATGAAATGAAAACGGACTGCGGTTTTTAATCACTGCATGCCAGCGTTGGATTTCTAGCTAATCAAGGCATATTTGAAAGAACCCAAATCAGAGTGTCGCTTTCGATTTGCCGCTTATCATTTAAGGGGTCGTTTGGGTTTTCTTTTCTTTGGCGATCCAAGAGATTGAGTCTTTCAACAATTCTCATTCTCCACTCTTCAAGTTTAGCTTTGTCATCCATTCTTTCACCTCTTATCTCCTTTGTAAGTTCTATCCTTAGATTGCACTGTGGACAATAAGTGTCCTCGCGATATTGAGCGGTCTTCCTTAGTTCTTCCCACATAAAGCCGCAATCTGAACATGAGATTGCCATCAGTTCGGTATCTTCAGGCTTACTGTTATCATCACACACGATTTTTCCGTATTTAGCTATTTGTGGAAACAGAATTCTAACGTGTCCTTGCGAACCACCTAACCATCTGAAATATCCATGATAATGATTCAAACAAAGATAAACTGGAAAATCAAACGAGTAGAAACGTCCACAGAAAGATGCAGATTTATTCCGCAGCATAATAGTGTTACAGAGCGGGCATGTACCTTCAACTTCTGGAAACATTGATGGCTTATTGAAACTCTTATAAGGTGATGACATGCTGTCTACCTTTCCAATGCTTTGCTCTTCGCTATTCCGATTTAAGATTTTGGATAAATGACACAAGTACTCGGCATGAAATCTTGAGGCGCTTTGTCTGGTTATTCATCTGATGAAAAACGAAAGACAACCTAGCCAAGAACTTCGTTGTAGACGCGCATGACTTTCTGGACGACGAGGCGCCAGTCGAATCGTTCCTCCACCGTCTTCCGCGCTCGCGCAGCCATCTCCTCCGCCTCTGCAGGATGCCCCAGGAGGTATAGGATTCGGTCGGAGAACTCTCGTGGACGGAAGGGTTTGCAGAGGAAGCCGTTTTTGCCGTCGGTGATGGTTTCGGGTATGCCGCCCACGCTCGTGGTGACGACGGGCAGCTGGCTCGCCATCGACTCCAACACAGCGAACGGGTGGTGCTCGTAGAACGTGGAGAACGCGAACACGTTCGCCGCCTGATAGAGCCTGGGCAGCTTGCGGTCGGGGGTGTAGCCCGTGAAGACGATGTTGCCCCTGACGCCAAGCCTTTTCGCGTGAGCTGTGAGTTTCGCCATCTCGTTGCTCTGCCCCTTGCCTGAGATGATGAACTTGGCGTTTGGGAACCGCTGGACGACGGTGGGCATGCTTTCGATGAGCGTGAACAAGCCCTTCCGTGCGTAAAGGCGCCCAACTGACAGGATGGCGAGGTCCTCTGGGTTTAAACCGAGCTCCTGTTTGGCTTTGCGCTTGTCCTGGGCTGGGTGGAACTTGTGGATGTCGACTCCGTTGTGGATGACGCGTATCTTGTCTTCGCTGATGCCGTAGTAGTTGCGGAGTTCGCGGCGAGTGAAATCGCTGACCGCGATGAGCTTCCTGCTGCGTGCCATCATGCGCTCCTCGAAGATGCGGAGGAACCAGTTGAAGCTCACCATGAACTTCTCGTTCGGGTTCAGCCTGCCGTACGGCTCGCCGCGGATGGCTTCCGCCTCACCCTTCCAGGTCGAGTGCACGGTGGATACGTGGGTTCTGCCGTAGCCCGAGGGCACGGCGAAGTTGGGCACGAGCGGCAGGTTGGCGTGCGTGATGTCCACGTAGGCGGTGCCGCGGAGGTTGTTGAGCTTGCGGAAGGCGGAGGCTGCGAACATGAAAGATTTCACGATGGGCGTCTTCGAGGTCTTGAGGAAGTACACGGACAGCTGCCTGCTGACCCTGACATCTTGGGCTGCCTCGTAGCCGGTCACAATTTCGACATCGTAGCCTTGCTTCATCAGCTCGCGGCTGAGGTAGTAGACGTAGGCACCTGTGCCGCCAGACAATGGCAGGTACTCGGGTGAGATGAAGCAGACCCTCGTCACTTCGGCTTCTGCCTCCCTTTGCCTGTTGCGTAGTGGGCGGCGGTGACGGCTGCGCCGCAGAGCCAAGCCACCGCTCGGACAAAGTACAGCACGACCAGCCGCATGGCGGTGCGGTCTTTGAATCGGGCTGCGATTCTGGCACCTGAATAAACATAGTAAGCGAACATGCCGACTAGGAGCGCAGCAGAAGCATACCACAGCAGCCTCAACTGTGGCGCGATGCCCAGCAGGAACAGCGCTGCCACAGTTAGGAGTAGGGCGGGCTGGATGTTCATGCCGAAATCCGTAATCTCATCGCCTCTGGCAAGCCGTGAGTGCTTGAAGTACAGCTTCATCGTGTTCTTGCCGTACTGCAGCTGCTGTCTCCAGAAAGTCCTGACGGTCGGGCGGTTGAAGTGGTAGCACTTGGCGTCTGGTTCGTAGGCGATTCGGTAGCCTTTTGCGCTCACGCGGAAGCCCATGTCCGTGTCGTACTGGCTGGGCAGGTTCTCGTCCCAGCCGCCGACTTCCTCGATGATGTGGCGCTTCATCAGCAGGTTCATGGTGGCGATGCGTCCGGTGTATTTGCCTATGCGGCTGTAGCGGCTCTTCATCTCGTAGCCGATGGCTCTCGCCCAAGGGTTTTCGGCGTTCCAGGTGTCGATGGCGCCGCTGACCCCTGCCACCTTCGGCTCGTCAAGGTGGGGGACGAGTTTGCTGAGCCAGGTGGGTTCGACTTTGGCGTCGGAGTCGACGAAACCCAAGATGTCGTAGCTGGCGATTTTCATGGCGTAGTTGTACGCTTCAGGCGCGTTCAGGGGCAGGGACACCGCCTTCACGGGGTAGGCTTCGGCTATTGTGACTGTGGCGTCGGTGCTGCAGCCGTCCAGCAGCAGAACCTCGAAGGCGTCCCGCGGGTAGTCTTGCGCGAAGAGGGCTTTGAGGCATTCGCCGATGGTTTCTTGGTTGTTGCGTGAAGCCACGAGTATGGAGATTTTGGGGGCTGAGGTTGTGGCCATTCTTTCAGCTCCTCATATACGCTGACAATATCGAGAACAGAATCTTGAGCCCGTCGCGCATGGGGTCCACGTGGGAAGTGCCGTAGGTGCGCTGCTCGAAGCTTATGGGCACTTCTTTGATTCGGAAGCCTCTGCGAGCGGTCTTGACGAGCATTTCGGACTCTATTTCGTACTCGCCGCTCCTGAGGCGCATGGTCCGCAGCACGTTGCGGGTCATGACGCGGTAGCCGGACTGGGAATCGGTAATGGGGTGTCCCAAGAGCGCATGGATGAGTCTGTTGAACAGGCGGTTGCCGACGGCGTTCAGTCTCCTGGCATAGACTGCTTTGCCGTTCGAGAACCGGGAGCCGATGACGAGGTCTGCCTCGCCCCGCAAGACGGGGTCAAGGAGCTGCGTCAATTCTTCGGGGCGGTGCGAACCGTCGGAGTCTATGGTGGCGACGATGCCGCCCTTCGCAGCGGCGAAGCCTGCTCTCAGCGCGTAGCCTTTGCCCATGTGCTGCTTGAGCGCAAAGACGGCGACGCCTTGGCTTTTGGCGACTTCTCGCGATTTGTCTCGGGAACAATCATCCACAACTATTATTTCGTAGCTGAGCCCGGTCTGTTGCAGCACGGTTTTGAGGCGGCGGATGACGTTGCCTACGGTTGGTTCCTCGTTGAAAACTGGAATCACCACTGAGATTAGCTTGCCATCCGTTTGCATCTTGGATAACATGCAGAAAGAAACGGTTTATAAACTTTGGCTGTTTGTTCTTCAAACGTCTGCGGATGGCAGAGACTGAGGGGACCATGCAGGAAAACAAGGAAACGGAAAGGGTGACGTGGTTTTCCATGTGGTTCTTGGGCTCCATCGCCACCTACGGCGCTGCGTTTTTCCCCATGTTCTACCGCCTCGTGGACAACAGGAACAAGCACTTCCGCCGAGAAGCCAAACTGGAGCGCCAAGTGGCGGACTGGCTCAGAGCAAGAGGCAAAGAACCGCCCGAAACCGCTGGATTGCCCAAGGAGCGGAACGCAAAAGCCTGGGCTGCTTCCATAATCCTCGTCATCCCCGCTTTCATCATCGTTTACTACCTTTCTCATGACCTGCGCGTGCATGAAGAGCACGAGGACAAGTTTCTGGCAAAGGCGTTTCCCACGCGGCTGTTCATGCCGCAGACCATACCGATAAGAAAATATGCCTTGATAACCATTGTTTCATTGGGCGTTGGCGGAGTCTACTGGCTCTACAAAATCATCAACCTGTACAACGCCCACTTCAAGGCACAGTGGAAAGTAGAGAAAGAAATCGCACGTTTGATGGAGGACCAAAAAGTTGGCGAGTGCGTGTAAGAAACGCAGGTTCGTTAGCCACGGCGGAGACGTCTGGGGCTTCAGCCGAAAATACAAAATTCCACTGGAGAAAGTGCTGGACTTCAGCGGACCCATAAACTTCCTTGGAGCCTCGCCCAAAGCAGTCGAAGCCATCAAACAGTACTCAAAACTCGTCAGATTCTACCCCGACCCGAACCCCGTGGAGCTGAAGACCGAAATCGCACGGTACGTGGGACACGGCGTCAAACCCGAGAACATAATCTTAGGCAATGGTTCGATAGAGCTGATTTACATGGTGCCCGGCGCCTTCCAGCCCGGCTTCAAAACCGTCATCCCCGTACCCTCGTTCACCGAGTACGAGAAAGCCACACTGAGACTCTGCGGCGAACCAGTCTTTGTGCAGTTACCCGATGACTTCGCGCTGGATGTGGAAGCCATAAAGAAGGCGGTCACGGCGGATACGCGGATGATGTGCGTCTGTAACCCGCACAGCCCCTCAGGAAGGCTGTACGACAGGGAAACGCTGCTGGACCTCGTAGATTTCTGCCACAAGAAGAACGTGGTTTTCAGCGTGGACGAGAACTACATCGAGTTCACGGGCAAAGTCGACGACATCACGTTGGCGGGGTACGTGAAGCAGTACGAGAATCTGTTCGTTATACGGTCGGTCACGAAGTTCTACGGTATGCCAGGCATACGCTTCGGCTACGGCATTGCGTCCGAAGCCTTCATCGACACGTTGGAAACCGTACGGCAACCTTGGAGCATCAACAGCTTAGCTGGATTTGCTACGCTGGCGGCTTTCAGTGACACGGAGTTCATCGAGAACTCGAAACGCTTCGTCGCAGAGGAAAGAGCACTGTTATCAAAGATGCTCACCGACATCGGTGGACTAAGGGTTTTTCCGTCGGAGACGAATTTTCTGCTCGTGAAAATCCTCAACTCCAAGGTCACCTCGACAGGTTTGAAGGAAGAACTGTCCAAGGAAGGACTACTCATTCGGGACTGCAGCACCTTCGTGGGCTTGGACAACAGCTTCTTCCGGGTGACGGTGCGGTCAGCCGAGGACAACCAGAAACTCGTAGCCACGTTGAAAGAGAAAATCAAATCGATGAGCTAGCCGCAGAGGCCTGCGGAACCTGTTTCAGCGGAGCAACAGTGGAGACCACGCTTGGCTAAGTCATGCAGCTGTCCCATGACCAACCCGATTATTTATATACTCACAACCTTCAGAAACTGCCTGTAGAAGAAGCGTGCGTCGTGCATGAGAACGATATTCAAGGTACTCCTCATCTTGTTTGCCTTGTTCGTGGCAGCGGCGGTAATTTTTGCGGCCCTAGTGTTCCTCGACCTTGCAGCCTACACAGCAACGGGGTCAGAAACCCTCACTCCAAACGGCGCGTCGGTTGGCTCTGCGCTCGTGGTATATGACCCAGGACTGTCGGGTGCAGCGAAGGATGTGGCGTCGAAGGTGGCCAGCACCCTGCAGGCTAATGGTTACACCGTCACGTTCGCGGGCATCAAGAGCGCAGCGGCAGCCAACACAACCGGCTATCAGGTCGTGGTTGTGGGAGGCCCCATCTATGCGGGCACGCCGACGGGCTCGGTGAAAGAATTCCTCCGCAGCCTCAACGCTGGCCCGGGCGTCAGAGTGGGCGTGTTCGGCAGTGGCGGAGGCGCAGAGGAGGCTGGAGATGTGGACCTGATTAGGAATTCGGTAACGGTTCCCCCCGACGCCGTCATCGTGAAAATCGGCTCAGGCGAAAACCTCGACGTTCGCTGTGCCGACTTTGTGGCTCGCCTGCTCAGTTAGACAGCCGCTTCCAGCGGTTTTTCATCCATCCGCTTTCTCAGCGGGCTCGGAAACACGTTTATATTTTGCGCAACAAGAATATCCCTGTTCCAATTAGGCTAAGGACACCCCAAAAGGAGGAAACAGAGAGTTGATATTGTTGATGACCACCGCTCCGCCCGAGAACGCGCCCTGGTACCTTGGACGGAAGTTTCCTCCGCTGGGACTAGCCTACGTGGCCGCTGCTCTGGAGAAGACGGGCTTCCAAGTGCAAGTTCTGGACAATTATCTGCTGAAGAAGCCCATTGACGAGGTCAAGCAGCTCGTGAGGCAGCTTAACCCGGAAATCGTCGGAATCACCTGCAGCTCCGCCACCTACCATAAATGTGTGGAGACCGCCGCAGCCATAAAAGAAGTCGCCCCGACGTGCAAAGTGGTCGTGGGCGGATGGCACCCCAGCTACGTGCCCGACAGCATGCTCCAGCACCCAGAAATTGACTACGTAATCATGGGCGAGGGCGAACGCGCCATGGTCGAACTCGCCACGTACATCACCAAGGGCGAGAGAGAAATGGTCTTGGGCGCGGTCGCAGGTCTCGCGTACAAGCGCGGCGGCAGAATCCTCAAGAACACGCCCAGATTCATCAGCAATTTGGATGACGTTCCCTTCCCCGCGAGGCACCTGCTGCCGATGGACAAGTACGAGCGGAAGATGGAGTTCCTCGGCGTCGAACCCGTGGATATCATGAGCATCATCCGCGGTTGCCCGTTTAGCTGCGCCTTCTGCGAGACCCGAAAGATGTGGGGGCCCGTCTGCCGATTCTTCAGCCCGGGCAGAGTGGTGGAAGAAATCAAGTACATGGTCGACAAGTACGGCTCCAAGGGCATCTACTTCATAAACGACAACTTCACCATCCGCAAGCGGGAGACGCTGGAACTCTGCGACCTCCTGAAGAAGGAGAAGCTGGACCTGCCGTGGATATGCGACACACGCGCCGACATGGTCACACGAGAGTTGCTGGCGAAGATGCGGGAGGCAGGCTGCAGAACCATCTGGTTCGGCGTGGAATCAGGCTCACCCCGCATCCTGGAGAGAATCAACAAACACATCACGCTGGAGCAGACGGTTCAGGCGTTCGAGATGTGCAGAAAAGAAGACATCCAAATCGCCTGCTCCTTCATCCTAGGCGTGCCCGGCGAAACCTTGGCGGACATGGAAGCCACGCTGAAGTTCGCGCAGAAGCTGAACCCCGACCTCTGTCAGTTCAACGTCTTCATCGCGTATCCGGACAGCAGCCTGTACGAGGAGATTCTGAAAAGCGGCAAATACGACAAACTGGACGACTTCCTGCTCGCCGCCAGAACTGACGAGTTCGATTTCAAAAAAGTGATGGAAATTCAGAGGCGCTTTCACAAGGAATTCAACACGTCAGCCAAGAGGATATTCTGGAAAATCCGACACGAAGGTCCCTTCAAAGTCATGAAGAAAGGCTTCTCGCTCATGAGGAACAGCGGGCAGAACCAGCAGTCCACAGCTTAAAGGATTTCTGAAAAACAAAAAAAAGAAAGGGGGATGGGAAAATTCCCTTACTTCTTTCTTAGGATCAGCGCCAGGTTGACTATGCCTATCAGTATGGCGATGATGACTGCTACTATGATTATGGTAGCTGTCGTGGCGGATGCGGGTGCTTCACCGCTGGTTGGCGTTGCTGTTGCGGATGGCGCAGCTGATACACCGAGAGCAGTTTCTGCGGCTGACGGTCCATACGCGTTTGACCCTTCGAAGGCAGCAACAATCTTGTACTGACCGACCGACGGCGGAGTCCACATGATGGCATAGGTGCCGCTTGCATCGCTCGTTGCTATGCCGATGTCCACAGAGTTGCCGTTCGAGTCGATTGCAGACACTCTGACTGGAACGCCTTCGACGCTGGGCATTGGCTGCTGCATGTAGAGGTACTCCATCCACTTGCCCACGTATCCGTCCGCAACCGCGGGCACGATGTTGACTTTGCCGTCTTTGACCAGTTCCTTGGCTCCTGCGCTAGAATCGGTGACTGTGCCGCAAATAGTCACGCCCTGCCCTTGCGTAGCGCCAACTAGTGGTGCCTCAACGGTGACTTCGCTCGGACCCTTGCCCACCGCGTAGATTGAGTTGTCGTAGTAGTTGTAGTATGCTAAGACGCCGTCGGCTAGAACGCTCGTTGCAGTTCCTGGACCTCCGCTCTGACCCGCCCAGCCTAACATGCGGTAGACTTCGTGGCCGTTGTACGCATCAATGCAGTATATCTGTTCGCCTTTGTATAGCGGATAGTTGGGCGAGTGCTCGTTGTTGAACGCGTAAATTTTTCCGTCGGCTATTGCTGCGATGAAGATGGGGTAGTATCCCCAGACCGTGTCGATTCCGCTGTTCGTGTTGTTGAACTTCCAAATCAATTCGCCAGTCTTTCCGCTGAAAGCACAGATTTCGCCGCCGAAGCCCTGCGTGTAGAGGTTGCCGTACGCGGTAAAGCCTATTTGACCGCCACCCAGTCCACTGCCGTAGTATGAGAAGTCACGTGTTGCTCCCCTGACTGGACCCCAAATCTGGTCGCCCGTGTCTAGGCTGTAGCCTATCCACTCGAAGGTCTCGGTGTCTTGCGTGAAGAACACGCGGTTCACGGTGTCTATCGGGCTGTTCGCGAAGGTTCGGCTGATTCCTGTTGGCGCCGTGTAGTTCTTGATCCACAGTAGCTGTCCTCTGCTGCCTGGCTTGTCGCTGAGTGCCCAAATCGTGAAGGGCTTCGGAGTGATGTCGACGCCTACTGAGAAGAACCCAGCAATCTGCGGAGTGCTCGTGCCCAGAATTATGTCGCCTGGGAGAACTTTGACGATTGTGGGGTTTCCGAGTCCTGATAGGTCAGCGTTTATCGATACGTTCCACGAGTAGGCGTAGGGTTTGCCCATGTCGACGTTTTTCCCGTTGGGTCTCCACTGATATGCCTCGGTAGTTGCAGCCACACTAGCGTTAGCGCCTCCAGGGGTCAGTTCCAAGCCTGAGTTGTGTTGGGTGTTGTTCCACAGAGCAAGCGACCCTGCGCGTGTCTGTTTGTTGTAGCTGAGGACGTAGCGCACTATCGCTCCGGTGTTGTCGAATGCCGTGAAGCCGTTGGGAACGTTGGTTATGTTATAAAGCCATTTTCCTGTCCATGAATCATAAGCGCTCCATGTAGTTCCAGTGACTGCCCACAGCATGCCGGCGACTACACCGTGCTGGTTCTGTGACTCATAGTCATAGAGTTGTCCGAACGAGGGAACAAGTATGTTGTTTGGTCCGACGCCAGGTATTGATCCGGCTGTCAACGCGAGATTGTCACTGTGCCATAGAACTTCGCCAGTCTTCAGGTCGACACAAGTGTATCCAGCGCCAGCGTTCGAGTGTCCCAGAGGTTCGGCGTAATAGAGTCTTCCATCGATGATCAGCGAATTCGTGAACCTGCCTTCGTAAGAGCCGCCTGAATAGAAGCCAACATCAGCTATCGCGTACGAATCAACTCCAAGCGTTCGGAAGTTGCCGACGATTCCTCCCGTTTCGATTGGCTTCGTCCACAGTATGTGAGGGCTGCTGGGTCCGCTTCCCGATTGCCAGAGAGTGCCCGTGCCTCCTATCGAGGCTCCACCCAGCCAGTTCGATGCCACGCTGGCCCAAGCTGAGTTTTGGCCGTAGATGGGGCGTGTCCAGTAACCTGTCGGCAGAGGAGTGTCTGGGATTTTGACTACCTGTTCTTGCGTTACGGTCAGAAACTCTGTTCTGCTGCTCGGCAGGAAAGTGTCGTTGATGTATTGCGTTTTGTCTGGCAAGCCTAGTCTGGCAGAAAGCGATTGCAGTGAAGCTATGTCGGCAGGTATTCCGCTGGGGCTGTACAGAGACAGCACCTGCCCAGGATAGTTGAACACGAACTTGTAGGTTCCAATCTGGTCGGGGGTGTAGCTCGTGAAGGTTGAGCCTGTGGCGTCAGAATTGAATGGACCAAGCGTCACCGTCGTTCCATCTGGCTTCGTAATCGTCACCGTTAAGTCGCGCCATACGTCGCCTCCGAAACCGGCTGCCGTCGGCGGGTTGGGTGAAACCCACATGATGACGTAGACGTTTTGGCCTACTCCCACTGGACTTGGCGAAAGGGCGAGGTACGCGAAGGTCGGATACGTCTGTGGCGGCGTATGTGCACTTGTCACGGGCAGAGCAAGAAACGACATGACAAAAGCAAGTATCAGCAACAACGTTATTGCAGTTTTCAATTCTGTGCGCTTACCTAGAGTTGTTTTGTTCAAGATTTTCATTGTCATATCTCTCTCCTAGTCTTCCATGGCAGAGTCATGTGTTAGCGTTTGATATTTAAAACTTGGGGAAACTCGCCAGCCCCCATGCAGACTCAGGTTGTCCAGCCCTTACAAGCTTCAGAAACCTGTCCGCCTCTCAGAAAAACCTGAGAATCCCGGGGCGTTTCCATCAGCAAAACACGCTAGCTGTTCGAACGCTCCTGACGACCCTTACTCTGGTTGCGAGCCATGCGCGCTCTGCCCACCAAGACATTGAACGCCTTCCTTGGATCACGCAGGGCACGCAATACTCTGTCGCTGTTGACCGTAGGGTTCACGAGCATAGCCTTTGCGCACAGCTTCCGCAGGTCATCCGCGGTAAACTCGGGCGTCTCAATCAAAGGCTGAGCCCACGCCAGGGCTTCGTCGCTGAACTCGGGTCGCAGAAAGCCGCTCTTCACTGCCTGCTCGTACAGTTCCGTGCCTACGAGGGGCGTGGCGTAGCTGAAGTAGAAGCGGTCCGCGCCTAGATGCCGCAGTTTGTAAGCGTAGTCTATCGTGGTTTCCATATCTTGCTTGGTTTCGCCGATGAAGCCGAGGATGAAGAAGCAGCTGACCTTGATGCCCACGCGGTGTGCCGCCACCACAGCCTCCTCCACCTTCCGCAGGTCCTGATTCTTCTTGATGATGCCGTCTATGACGCGCTGGACGCCAGACTCGGGCGCCACGTAGATGCGTTGACAGCCCGACCTGTGCATCTTCCCAAGCAGGTCCGCGTCCAAGCCGTCCGCGCGGACGCCGTTGGGCGTGTACCACTCCAAGTTCAAGCCGCGCTCCACCATGAGATCGCAGATAGCCGCCATTCGCTTCTTGTCGAAAGTGAGGTTGTCGTCCTCAAAGTCAACCTGCCTAACGCCATAGTCACGCACTATCTGCTCCAACTCCGCAACCACGTTCTCGGGGCTTCTTCCATGCCAGGTCTTGCCCATGACGATGTGGTTGCTGCAGAAGATGCAGTTGTTCGGACAACCACGGCTGGTGAGGACGCGGGCGCAGGGCTTGCGGATTTCGCCTCGGACGGGTGTTTGCTTCACGGCGGCGAACAGTTCTTTCATGGGCAGCAGGTGCCGCGCGGGAAAAGGCAGAGAATCCAAATCCTCGATAGCCGGTCGAGGTGGAGTAATCACGGCTTTGCCTTGGTGGGTGAAGCCTAAACCTTTCACGTTCTTGAGGTCCTCAGCCTTCTGGCTTTTCTCCAGCACGCTTGCAAGTTCCTGCACGGTAAGCTCGGGCTCGCCTGTGACGACGAAGTCTATATTCGGCTGCGCCAGACTCTCAAGCGGTTTCGCCGAGGGATGCAGCCCGATGAGCGCTGTCTTGATCTCTTTGTCGACGCTTTTTACGGCTGAAGCGGTTTCAAAAGCGGTTTGCCACCACCCGCTGAAGGGCACGGTGATCACTACGAGGTTCGGTTTCCAGCTTCTGATGCGGTCAGCGATTTGCTCGCTTGTCAAGCCCAAGCGGTATTTGACGCCGTCGATTTCCTGCAGGTTCCGCCAGCCCTCGGTCGGGCAGTCGATGATGCTGACGTCGTGGTCTTTCTCGAGGACTGCCGCGACGTAGGCGATGTCCAGCGGCTGAAACGCAGCAGGCTTGCCCCACAGCTTCTGCTGAATTCTGGGCGGGTTGATGAGGCAGACGCGCACGCCTAGGCGCCTCCATGCTCAACGCTCGTCGGAAGTGGAAAGGCTTGTTCGTGTCCGCAAAGCGCCGTGTTCGCTGTTACTACGAGCATCTCAAGCCAACATAGCAGCGCCAGTGATTAATAGCTTATGCACAGGCAACTCAGAACGGGAAAACGTACAGCCTGACCAAAACCAACACGGGCAACGTCAGCAGAATCCAGAGGACGATGGTGACATCGCGGATGCGCAACGCACCCAGAATCTTGTCTGGCGTCAACTCCTCGTCTGCATCCCCAAGGACGTACTGCCCTGGCTTCTCCAATTGAATCCGCAAGGCGCCAGCCATGGCTCCCATGGGCCACCCGTGATTGCGGCTGGGTGTCTTGGCGTGGTCGCGCTTGGCGATGCGCCAGCTGTTCCGCCAGTCCAACCCCAGAAGAGCAGCGGCAGCCACCATAAGCAACGCAGCCATGCGCGTAGGAACGTAGTTGACGACGGTGTCAAGGTTGGCGCTAAACCACCCTGTGTTGATGTGCTCTTTCGTCTTGAAGCCGACCATGCCGTCCAACGTGTTGATGGCGCGGAAGGCAATGGCACCGGTGACGCCGAAGTAGGCATAGGCGCTTATCGGGGACAGCTTAAAGTCGATGAGGTTTTCCGCCATCGACTCGATGACTGCGGAGCCCATCTGCGCGCCAGCAAGCTTGGAGCTGTCTCGGCGGGAGAAATGCGCGTACTTCCTCGCCTCGGGCAGGTCGTTCTGCTCAATGGCTTTAGCTGCGGCTTTCGCCCAATCCGTCTCCAGCTTGATGCAGACGGTGAGCTTCAGGAGAATGACAGCCATGACGGCGTAGGCGACAATCCCTAGCCAAAAGCTGACCGCGCCCAGATACATGTAGGCAGCCCAGAGCCCGAAGAACACGGGCAGAGAGAACACCAAGATGACCGCCAAGCCCAAAAGGACGCCGTTGAATTTTTCTCTCTGCGGGTTCGGGTGCTTCAGCCGCTTCTCCAACGCCTTGGCGAGGTTGCCCATCCACACCGTGGGGTGCATGCGGTACTTGAGCTTCTCAGGGTAGTTTGGCGACGGGTCGCCGACAACTATGTCTAAGAGAATCGCCAAGACGACGATGAGTATGCTGACGGAGATGAGTTCGAAGAGGACGTTTGCCACCAACCGAAGCCCAAACGCTGAATAGTGAACACTCTGGAAAAACCGCATATATCAATTACGGTCAACAACGCAGATGCCATGATTAAACGCGACTTTACAGTCTCAAATAGAAAAAACGTGTGGGAAGCAGCCTTCACACGCGGCAGCCGAAGCTACGCCCTGTCCAAGAACATCATCGTCTCGAACCAGTAAACCGTGAACTTGGCGTTGCAGCCCGGATTCTTGCAGCCATAAACCTGCTCAACCACGTCTCCAGCCTCACTTTCCTGCGGCTTCTCAAGCGACCAGCTTGGATGCAGACTGTCGGGTCTCGTGACAGTGAACTTGCGTTTGCAGCTAGGGCAGCTAAGCGTGACATTCCCCATGCACATAGCCAAGCCCTAACACTATATTTGGCGGTTTCAGGATTTATCACTTGCGCAAACCAAGCAACTTACCGAAGCCAAAAATCGACCTCGGCATTCATATTTGGAGCCTAATAGAAACTCGATGCAGAAACCTATAGAGGGGGCTACCACGCCGACAACCCACCCAACCACAACCAGCGTCTTAAAGAGGGGGCTACAGACAGCACCGGGCACCAAAGCACAACCAAACTATGATTTCCACACGCCAAAACCGCCATCTGTCTGAAGTGCTGTTTATAACAACGCCAAACTCTAATACAACCCAACAGTGAAAACACATGCCCAAAAAAGAATTTACCAGCTTCGACATAGCCGCAACAATCACAGAACTAAAAAAAGAAATCACCGACACACGCGTCAACAACATCTACCAACTCGACCCAAAAACCCTCACCCTCAAACTCCACAAACCAAACAAACCACCTATCCGCCTCATCATGGAAGCAGGCAAACGACTCCACACCACCGCCTACACCTTAGAACCACCACACAACCCACCCGCATTCTGCATGGCACTCAGAAAACACCTCCGAAACGCATGGCTCACCCAAATCGCACAACAAGAATTCGAAAGAATCACCACACTCACCTTCAAAACACACGAAGCCACACTCAGCCTGATCCTAGAGCTCTTCGGCGACGGCAACCTAATCCTCACCAACCAACAAAACACCATACTCCAAGCACAACAGTACAAACGCATGAAAGACCGCAACATCCTCCCCAACCAACCATACCAACTCCCACCCACAACAGCAAAAAACCCTCTTAAAACCACCTGCGAGGAACTGACAGAAGTACTGAAGAAAGCAGGCAACGCCGAAACCGTCAAAACCCTCGCACGCGCACTAGGCATCGGAGGAACATACGCAGAAGAACTCCTCCTCAGAACAAACACAAACAAAACCAAACCCTCCAACCAACTCACAGAACAAGAAATCACAGCCATCTTCACAATCCTCCAAGACCTACTCGATCCAATCAGAAACGGCAAACTCGAACCCAACATCATCCTCGACAAAAACGGCAACTACATCGACGTTGTCCCCCTAAAACTCAAACGCTACCAAGACTGCAAAACCAAAGACTTCGACAACTTCAACGCCGCGCTAGATGAGTTCTACCTAAAAACCACAACCGTCGAAAAAGTCCTCGCAGAAACCCAAATCACCGAACTCACACGCGAACAAGAAAAACTCCAACGCGTCATCGCCGAACAACAACGCATAATCGCCGAAGCCGAACAAAAAGCCGAAAACGACACCCAAACCGGCAACACGATCTACGCACACCAAACCGAACTCCAAACCCTCCTCGACATATTCGCAGAAGCAAAGAACCAAGGCAAAGACTGGAACAAACTCATCCCCGAAATCAAAACTCACTTCCCCAACGTCGAGGCATTCGACCCACGCAACCTCGCAGTCAACCTGACTTTGGACAACCGAACCGTCAGCCTGAACCTGAGAAAAAGCCTGTTCGAGAACGCAGCCGAATACTACGAACGCGGCAAAAAAGCCAAACAGAAAGCAGCAGGAGCCAAAGCCGCGTTCCAAGAGACACAGAAGCAACTCGCCCAAACTCATGCCAGCATAGCCAAAGCAGAACAGGAAAAAACCACAAAACCCCAAGAAATCATCCAAGAACTCACCAGACACAGAACCCAACCGAAAGAGTGGCACGAAAAACTCCGAAGTTTCACCAGCACCGAGGGCTTTCTCGTCGTCGCAGGAAAAGACGCAGTCACGAACGAAATCCTCATCAAAAAACACACCCAACCCAGCGACATCGTCTTCCACGCTGACATCACAGGCTCACCCTTCGTCGTCATCAAAACCGAAAGCAAAACTCCAGCAGAACCTACACTCCAGCAAGCCGCAGAATTCGCCGCAGCCCACTCCAGAGCATGGCGAGAAAACATGGGCACCGCAGACATCTACCACGTCAAACCGGAGCAGCTCAGCAAGAGCGGACCAACAGGAGAATACGTACCCCACGGAGCCTTCGCGGTCACCGGAAAACGCAACTGGCTGCGTAGCGTGCCTCTACGCATAGCCGTTGGAGCCAAAGTTGAGGATGGCGAGTTATCGTTCGTGGGTGGACCCGTGGATGTGGTGAAGGCTTCGGCAAAGGCGTACGTGGTTTTGGGTCCAGGCGAATTGTCCGGCAAAGCCCTAGTGGCTCAGATTCTGGGAGCGCTGAGTGCGAAGCTGCCGAAGGAGGTTAGCGCTCGGTTGGGCAAAGCCAACGCGGATTGTGTGCGGGAGTTTGTGCCTTACGGCAAGGGCCGCGTCGTCAGTTCTGTTTGATTCGTGTGTTGCCTTGCTGTCGGGGTTTTTTCAGAAGATATAAAAACCATCGTTGCGGGTATGTTACCGAGGCAACTGCGTATGAAGAAGTCTATGTTCGTTTTCTTCGCGTTAGTCATCACTGCGTCTCTTGTCGCTGTGTTGTTCCTGAACTTGGGTGACGTGAACAGCCGGAACGACAAGTTGGCGACTAGTCTGTCTGAGCTTCAGGAGGACTATGACACGTTGAGGGTGAAGTACTACGCGTTGCTGGGCAACTACTCCATCATGGAGACTTCCTACGCGAATTTCCTGCTGCAGAGTCCGTTGGCAGTGCCGAATCCTGGGAGTTCTGGCGAGGAAGCGCTGAACGTTTCGCGATACGAGGCTTTGCAGAGCCTGTACAGCAAATTGAAGGTGAAGTACGACCAGTTTGTTGGAGGTTACCAACAGCTGCGTTACCAGACAGATCAGCGCCTTCTGCGTGGGAGCGCTGAGCGGTTTATTCAGCCTGCTGACCCTGCGGTGATGAGTTTGACTTACAACATCACAGGGAAAGTAGGGAATACGACTGATCCTGGTCAGTATTGGAAGGACATCAAGGCTATGTACGACTGGGTTAACAACAACATCAAGTATAGGGAAGATGGCCTGTACCCGATTCTTCCCGAGGATCCGGGTGAGTCTCCGGATTTGGAGCAGACGGATCAGACTGCGCAGATGCCGAACGAGACTCTGGCGTTGAAGAGTGGGGACTGCGAGGACATCGCGATTCTGCTGTGTTCGATGGTGCGCTCGTACTTCAACAAGCAGTTCACGGTAGAGTGTATCTGGCTGACGGGCGAAACTGCAGGGCACGTTGCGGTGCAGATTCCGTTTTCGGGCGAGAAGTTGGTGATTCTGGACCCTGTGCGGGACTATTACAGCCACGACACGCTGGGGGACATTGCGTTGAATAATGTTTCCACTGAAATCTACAATTGGATGAACATCTGGAGGCCTTCGTTGGGGAACGATGTGCAGGTTTACCGCGTGTTCAGTGACTATGTGGATAAGTACTTCCAGAGTAATGAGGATTACCTGAACTGGATGTACAACCGATAGCTGCACTCTGCTGCTCGGTGTTGTCTATAGCCCCCTTTTATATCTCCACATTTGCAGGTTTGGCATGTTGGAATGCCGCATTCGCGTGGACCTCTCCCTCTACAGGTTCCTGTATACAATTTCTAATAGGCCCCAAATTATGTTCGCAGAGAAGGCAATCAACGAAATTGCCCTACCACGAGTGCTATGCCCTTCTATCTTCGCGTTGCACCGACCGAAAAGAGAGCGTCGGACAACTTGCTGTTTGAGCGGTTAGGTTTTTGCTTGGGTCGGTAGTTTCTTGCCGCAGTTAAAGCAGTAAATCGAACTGACCGGGTTCTTCTGTCCGCAGTTCCCGCAGACCACAGGCTCGCTGTACATCTTGCGCTGCACGTTTTCCCTCGCCGTTCGGAAGGCTTCCTGAATCTCCTTCGCCGCAATGTTGAAAGCTTTCTCCATCTCTTGGCTCATCTTGGCGAAGGCTTCTCGCATCTCATCCGAAGCCGTGCTCGCCGCCGCGCCACCAACCAGCGAGGTCTTGGCACCACATTTCGGGCAGAAAAGGGCGTCCTCGGGAAGTTTCCCGCCGCAGTTCGAACAGTATCCCATACGGGTCACAAGTGAACATTGCGCGCTGAAGATTTAAGCATTATTTCCAAACCCACGACAAGAGCGAGCTAAGGCTGGGGCGGCGGAGGCGGAAACACAGGCGGCTCAGGCTGCGCTGGAGCTGGAACGACTCCGGGCTCGTAGACGGGTGTGAGGAAGTCGAAGAAGTTGAAGTGACCGCCCAAGAAATCCCTGAAAACAACCGCGAACGGCAAGAACACGACGAAGATGTTGATGAACACCACGACGATGATGTTCAATCCACTCAGCGCGATAGCCAGCGCGTTCCACACCATGTGAGCAACCCACCCGAAGAGCAACAGCGGAACCGCCAGCCAAGACGGAGAAGAAGAACCCTGAGCACGCTTCCTCTGTGCCACCAGAACGAAGATGCCCACGCCGACGAAGGCGGACCAGAGCGGATGCATAAACGGCATGCTTATCCAACGGGCAACGATCTCTTGCCCATCGAGGGTGGAAGGTTCAACTCCAACTCAGACAAGTGCCGTCTAATGCCTATGAACAGATGCGTTTCGGGTCCGTGAAATCCCTTCTTCTGGGTTGGCGGGAGTTCAGGCTTGGGTGGTGGAGGAGGATAGATTGGTTCCGTCAACATAGTCATCTTCTTTGAGCGCGGTGCTCATGAAACAAAAAAGAAGAAAGTGGGATTATGCAGGGGGCGGCGGGGGCGGTGGAGGTGGCGCCGCTGCACCTAACACTTCTTTCGTTGTAACTACAGTCGTTCCTGCAAGCCTGTCGAAGTACCTCTGTCGTGGGTCTGGACCCTTGGTGGCGACGCCCAGCAGGATGTCGATAAGGAAGATTATCCACAGTATCTTGCTCAGATTGCGCTTCAAAACCTTACCAGATTCTGCTTTTCCGCCTCCTACTGCTTGAACCTGCAAGCCCATAACTTTCTTGCCCAATGTCGCAGCGTTAGCTCCGTTTTCCATGACGTAGCAGTAGATCAACAGCGGAATGCCGTAGAATAGGGGCCAAATGAAGAGCCAGATGAGCCAGCCCCATCCGATCACGAACCGCCACATGGGGGAGCCGAATCCGGCGCCAAAGAAAAGCACCCATGAGATTATGTAACCTACTATCGCGAATGGTATGCTGTCGATTATTGCGGCTACGAGCCTCTGCAGCCAGTTATTAGCCACATCTACTTGTTGGCCTGTCATTTCCCTCAAACTCCTCGCTATATCTCAGTGCGTTTTCTTTTTATGACTTTCTATAGCAACGGACCTGCGTGCGGAGATTTCCATGCCTCAGTTCGAGCGTCCTTGAGCGTTTGCCTTAAAACTTATAAGACGTAGCGTAGCAATCTGCTACTAACCAAGGGAGTGATGAGAATGTCTAAGCAGGAGAAAAAAGCAATGACCAAAGACCGTTTGATAGGCATGCAAGTTTACGACAGCGAAGGAAACGCTGCCGGAACAGTGCAGGACATCGCCTTCGTCGTCGGAAAAATGGGCATGACACTAATCGTGGAATCAAAAGGCGGAGACACCCGAGAAATCGCCTGGGAAGACATACAGGCAGCAGGAGACATAGTCATACTCAAACCCCAAGGGCAAGCACAGTCAGCCGCCCAATCAGCGGCTCAGCCGCAGACAACGCAGGCTCAGCCTCAGCAGGCTCAGGCGACGCCCGTCTGCCCGACGTGCGGCGGACCCCTAACCTTCATTCCTCAATACAACCGCTGGTACTGTTACAAAGACAAGAAATACGTGTAGCCTACCCAGAACGGCAACTGCACTCTCTTCATTTTTCTACAATCCTAGCTCCATTCCATCAGCGGAGCAAAAAAGAAAAAGAGGTTAATTAAAGGTACTTCTTGTCGTAGTCACAGTACCAGCGGTTGTATTGCTCCACGAACTTCATCGGTCGGCCACAAGTTGGGCACATCTGAGCGTTTCCGGTCGGCGGCGGAGGCGGCATGCGTTGAACCTTCTCCATGTTGAAGAAGCCGATCATAGCGAATGGTCTGTCTTCAAACATGCCTTCGATGTATCCACCCAACGCCATGAAGATGAACGCGAATACCACTCCGATTATCCAAGCTATGAAGATTGCTGCCGCTGCTCCTGTGTTAGCTATTGCCTCGACAATCGCCATCATCAAACCGACAACCGTGTAGACGAAGGCTGTGAAGAGCCCTGCGCTAAGTCCCGCCATCTTCTTGTTCTCGCTCATCAGATGGAATCTGAAGTTAACGTAGCTGGCGGTCAAGCCTGCGGGTATGAACCCGAAGAGACCAACCATGATGGTCATCGCTATGAAGACACCCCAGTTTCCGATTGCTCCAAGAGTTATAGAGCCCATGGCCATTCCGAACCCTAGTCCGATGAAGCTGGCAACCAGATAGTCGTGCAAGTATCCTTCTCTGTTACTCATACGCCTTCTCCCTCTTTCTGATTTGAAAAAAAGGTTTCGGCGGATTCGGTATTTAAGACTTCTCATTGCCACATTGCCACCTGACAGGCATCGGAGCGTTACGCTCGGAAAGCATTGGAAGACAACTTTAAAATCAAACGCAGAACCATACGTGATTCATATGTCCTGCCCGAACTGTGGAGCAACAATCAACGACCCAGCCAGCTTCTGTCCCTTGTGCGGCAAAGCGCTCCACGACCAGCGAGAAACGGTACTCTACGAGTTCGGTCCGTTCGGCGTCAACGTCTGCTTCAGACGCCCCAGTTTCTTCACCGTTACACAGAGAAACAACACGAAAATCGTCCTCACCAACAGGCGAGTTTACGGCGTCTCCACCTTCACAGGCAAGTCACGCTTCGATGTGCCCTACGAAGCCGTCGTAAACATAGAAGTCTTCAATTACCTGCTTTACAGAGTCCTGTGGCTGCAATACCGCAAATCAGACAAACTGGCCGAGGTGTCCGTCATGTGCGCGGCAGCTCACCAACACCACATTGCCCGCGCTTACGACTCGATTCAAAGAAGCTGAGACGGACCTTACCGAACGTAGCTCAAGTTCTCGAGGGCGGAGGCGGCGGCTGTAGCTTGTCCGACCGCTCCAGCAGGTCGTCTCGGCGCTTCAGCAGCTTCTCGAATTGGTCGTCCGTGATGTGGTCATCGACGAGCATCTTGAATATAGATTTCGATACGTTATCCATTTCCATGTGGAACCTTTCGTGGTCTCTGGCGTAGAGGTCGAACAGTGTCACCATGCTCTTGTACAGGCGATGGTACGTCCTGCTCCTACGCCAGACCTTCCTACCCCGTAGCGCCGTGAAGCTGAGCACAAGCAGGGAGCCGATTGCCGCCCACCCCGGAGGCGTGAAGAACCAGACTGCCGCGCCCTCGGCTACCGTCTGACCGAACGACTTGGCGGGTGGTCCGCTCAGGACTTCGAACTTGTCGGGGTACGGTTCGCCCCTCATCACAAGGAAGTAGGCGGTGTTGCCCGAAAGCGGACCTGCAACCATCCCCGCGGGCGAGGCTTCTTTCACCTCGGTCGCGGCGGGCATGTTGACGTCGATTTCCTGCTGAATCTTGAATGTGTAAGCTCTGTAGTGCGATGAGACGCCTATGGAGAACGTGAAGTTGGCGCCGTGCTGTGCAAGCAGGCTCGCTGGAGCCTCAAAGTTCAGGTTGTAGATTGTTCCGCTCGTGCCCCAGTCCTCGTACAGCTCCCACCTAGTGAGGCTGCCTGTGGACACGGGCGTTAGGTCGAAGCCGGTGAGCCAGTTCTCCAGTTCGCCCTGTCCGACGAGGTACTCGGGTATGCGGGTGATGTGGAAGTATGTCCAAATCTCCGCTTGACTGCTCGTCTGGTTGAACGAAGTTGTGACTTTGGTCGTGTTGGGGCTTATGCCGTACCACTGCGTGTCCATCTGCCAAGACAGGTCCAACCACGGCGCCGCATCCGTCTGCAACGCCTCGACGAAGTCGCCGAAAGAACCAAAGTCGGCGCCGTAGTAGTTCTCAGCGCTGGAGCGAATGCGTCCCCAGTTGAACTGCTCATAGGTCGACACGAAAATGTCGTTCTTGCCGACGAGGCTCTCGCGGAGAGACGCGTATTCCCATGAACCGTCGGCTATCCAGGACGCAGGCAAAGCGATGCCGCCTGTCTCGGACCACTTGACTTGATCCAGCGTCGGCTCAATCACGTCGCGCACGTACCACGTGTCGTCATCCGCGCAGTTGGCTGCCTTCAGTGGAAAAGCAGTCATGAGTGCGACGAAGCAGACAAGCAGAAGTTTAGTATAAAGAGACGCGTGTTTGGTCCTCATCTCCCGACCTCTCTGCTACTCTTAGCTATCCATGGGCATAAAAATGTTCTGAACCAACAGGCAACGGAAGAAAAAGAGAGTGGATTGGGTGTTCTGCGCTACAGGGTGAAGCTCCAGATGACTAAGCCTATCAACCCGAGAAGTACGGCTATGGCGATGAAAATCAGGATCGCGACGACGCTTATGGCGAACGCCTTGAGCCAGCCGCAGTCGAAGAAGTGCTTCACCAACGCCAGCCAGATGAACAGCACGATAATGGTTGAAAGCCAGCCGTAAAAGAAGAACTCGACAATTGCACCTATAACCGTACCCAAGACGACTATCCAGATGGCGTCCGTGAACTTTGCTTTGTCCGCACCCGCCAGAAGCCTGCCTGCAATCCAGAGGACCGGCGACAGGATTATGATTCTCACGATGAGCCCGATGATGACTGCGTCCAAATTAATTGCCATGCTGACGACACTTCCTCCCTATACTGTACTGTCAGCGGTTGTGGTTTAAAATTTTTCCGTCCTTGCGCGGTATGCTGATTATCTGCGAAACCTGCGTCCTCTTGCGGGTGCGTTTTCATCTAAGTCCGCGAGTTGTTCCAGAAGCCTCCGCTGCTCTTGCGTCACTTTGTCGGGAACGACTATTCCAACGCGGATGAGAAGGTCGCCTTTGCCGTAGCCTCTGAACCTCGGCATGCCTTTGCCCCTGACTCGCAGGACTTCGCTCGGCTGGGTTCCGGGCGGAATCTTGATGACTGTTGGTCCTTCAAGTGTGGGCACCTGCACTTCCGCGCCCAGGACGGCTTGGGGGTAGGTTATCGTCAGCGCGTAGTGGAGTTCGTCTCCGTCTCTGATGAAGTACTCGTGGGGTGCTATGTGGACGAGGACGTACAGGTCTCCTGGCTCGCCGCCTTGGGGCGCCGCGTCTCCTTCGCCCCTGAGTCTCAGCTGGTAGCCCTCGTCGATGCCGATGGGCACCTTCACAGTTATCTTTCGTCGTTTTCTGATGATTCCGGAGCCGCGGCAGTTCCTGCACGGTGAGTCAATCAGCTTGCCTTTGCCCCTGCACTCGGGACATGGGACCACTTGCATGAACATGCCGAAGGCGCTTCTGCGTGTGTGCTGAATCCTGCCCTGTCCGTTGCACCGTGGACAAGTGCGTGGCTGAGTCCCCGGCGCTGCGCCTGAGCCGCCGCAGACGTCGCATTTCTCCGTCCGTGGGACCTCGATTTCCTTCTCTGTGCCGCGTGCGGCTTCTTCGAGCGTTATATTAAGCTCATAGAGCAGGTCTTCTCCGCGGTTTTCACGTTCGCGGTAGGCTTCGTCGCCTCCGAACCCGCCGAAGCCTCCGCCGAAAATCGTGCGGAACAGGTCTCCGAAGCCGCCGCCCAAGTCTCGGAATACGGAGTCGAAGTCTGCGCCTCGGAAAATGTCTTCCTGCGTGTACCGCTGGTCAAAACCGGCATGCCCCAGCTGGTCGTACTGCTGCCGCTTCTGGTCGTCGGACAGGACGGCGTAGGCTTCTGAGATTTCCTTGAATTTCTCCTCGGCGTCGGGTGCCTTGTTCCTGTCGGGGTGGTACTGCAACGCCAGCTTTCGGTAAGCGTCCTTGATTTGGTCTTTGGTGGCGTCTTTGGAGACGCCTAGGACCTCGTAGAAGTCGCGTTTCTCAGCCATACACGGTACCGCTAGACTGGAAGATACAGATGCTGCGTTAAGACTGTTTCGCTGGCTACTTCACCTTATAGTCCTCGGAGTCGACCACTTTCTCGCCGCCAGGCGGCGCTCCGCTCTGCTGACTACCCGGAGGTGGCGGCCCAGCCTGCCCCGCCTGCGCCTGCTGCTGCGCCTGCGCTTGAGCGGCGGCTTGCTGGTAGATGACGGTGCCGACTTCTTGGAGGACTTTGCTGAGTTCGTCGGTTTTCGACTTCACGGCGGTCATATCGTTCTTCGCTAAGGCGTCTTTCAGCGCGTTTACTGCCGCGTCTATCTTAGCTGTCTGGTCTGCGGTGAGCTTGTCCGATAGGTCTTTCTTGGTTTTCTCTGCCGTGTAGATCATGTTGTCGGCGCTATTCCTGAGTTCGGCTTCTTCGCGTTTCTTCTTGTCCTGCTCTGCGAACTGCTCCGACTCCTTGACTAGTCGTTCTTTTTCTTCCTTCGACAATTTCGTGGAGGCGGTGATGCGTATCTTGGCTTCTTTGCCTGTGCCGCGGTCCTTTGCGGTGACGTTGATGATGCCGTTGGCGTCTATGTCAAACGTCACTTCAATTTGCGGAACACCGCGCGGCGCTGGCGGGATGCCTTCGAGGTTGAACATGCCCAGCGAGATGTTGTCGGATGTCATTTGGCGTTCTCCCTGCAGGACGTGTATGGTGACGGCGGTCTGGAAGTCTGCCGCAGTCGTGAACACCATGCTCTTCCTCGTCGGTATCGTCGTGTTCTTCTCGATTATCCTCGTGAAGATGCCGCCCAACGTCTCGACGCCCAAGGACAGCGGAGTCACGTCGAGAAGGAGGATGTCGCGAACCTCGCCCGTAAGCACTGCGCCTTGGATGGCTGCGCCTATGGCGACGCACTCCATCGGGTCCAACCCGCGCTCTGGCGGCTTGCCCAAAATCTGCTCCACAAACCGCTGCACGAGGGGCATACGGGTCATGCCGCCGATGAGGATGATTTTGTCGATGCCCTGAGGCGTCAGCTTCGCGTCCTCCAGCGCCTTCAGGATGGTGCCCTGCGTCTTCTGCACGATTGGCTGCGCCAGAGACTCAAGCTTTGTCCGAGTCAATGTCAGGTGCAGGTGCTTCGGACCCGTGGCGTCGGATGTGAGGAAGGGTAGGTCGATGTCCGTGGTCATGAGCGTCGACAACTCGATCTTGGCTTTCTCAGCCGCCTCTTTAAGCCTGGAAAGCGCCATCTTGTCGTTGGACACGTCCACGCCCGTTTGCCGTTTGAACTCCTCCTGAACGTAGTCCATCACTGCCTTGTCCACGTCCGTGCCGCCCATCTGCGTGTCGCCGCTTGTGGACAGGACTTGGAAGACACCTTTGCCGAAGTCCATGACCGTGACATCGTGGGTTCCTCCGCCGAAGCTGAAGACGAGAATTTTCATCTCTTTCTCCAGCTTGTCAATTCCGTAGGCGAGGCATGCGGCGGTGGGTTCGTTGATTATGCGCATGACTTCGAAGCCAGCGATTTCGCCCGCGTCCTTGGTGGCTTGCCGCTGGTTGTCGTTGAAATGCGCGGGAACCGTGATGACCGCCCTGTTGAGCGCGCCGCCCAGGTAGGTCTCCGCGTCCTTCTTGATTTTCTGCAGGATGAACGCGCTTATCTGCTGGGGCGTGTACTCTTTTCCGTAGATGTGGGTCTTGTAGTCGGTTCCCATTTTCCGTTTGATTTCGAAAATAGTGCCCTCGGGGTTTGCGGTGGCTTGGCGCTTCGCTGGTTCACCCACCAAGAGCTGGCCGTCCTTGGTGAAAGCGACGACTGAGGGGAACATTTTGCCCGCCATCGTGGGGCCTTCGGCGCTCGGTATGACTGCGGAGCGTCCGCCCTCATAAATGGCTGCGGCGCTGTTTGTGGTTCCTAAGTCTATGCCTAAAACTTTCTGTCCAGGTTGAACCTTACTCATGTGTTTTTTCCTCCATGTTTTGTGACTTTGAACTTGGTTTGGATGCAACTCTGACCATGCTGGGTCGGATGACTTTGTCTTTCATCATGTAGCCTTTTCGGATTTCCTCAATCACAACACATCCCTCCGCGTCTTCGCGTTCTACTGCGGCGACTGCGTTGTGCTTGGTTGGGTCAAAAGGCTTGCCTTCGCTTTGTATTGGAGTTACGCCCTCTTGCTCAAGAAGTTTTCGGAGTTTCTTGAGCGTCATCTGGACGCCTTCCACCAGTTTCTCGGTGGAGGCTTGCGCCTGAGAGTTTTTCACCGCTAGTTCCAGTTCGTCCACGACTTCCAGCAGCTGCACGACTAGGCGTTCGGTGCAGTACTTGGATGTCTGCTCAAGCTGGCGGTCGTACCGTTTCTTGAGGTTTTCGAAGTCCGCCTGCAGGTACTTCAACCGCGTTAAGTATTCTTCGCTGCATTTCTTCTCAGCGGATAGCTGCTGCTCCAGTTCTGCCTGTTCGTTCTCTTTTTTTTCAGCGTTGTCTTCCATGGTCAAGTGCCCTCTTCGGGTTGAGAAACTTAGCGTGCGTAGGCAAAAAATATAGGTTTCGCTCGCTCAAAAAGGCATCTCCTCGCACAGAAGAGGCAGGGCCTCCGGCAGAATGTGCTTAACAGAGAAAAAAGAAAAAAAATTGGGTGTATTGGCGTCTATACCTGAGTGGGCGTCGCAGTCTGCGGCGGCTGGGGTTTCATCTGGAAGAACGCTATCGCTAGTAGCAGCATCGAAATCCAAATGAGTATAATGCCGAAGACGATTATGGTCAAGACTGCGCCTACGAGCAACACTATTCCCGTGGAACTGAACAAGCCAACGCCTGATTTTTCCTTCAGAAGTCCTAGCGATTTTCTCATTAGAACCGCGGACACGACGACGAAGACGAAGAGAATAACCAGTGCGAGGAATATGTAGCCGATGAAGCCTCCAATGACGCTCATCCCAACGTTTGTCCAGTCAACCTGCGCAATTCTTGTCGACCAATTCGACCAGTCTGCAACGGTTGCTCCGCCCATGGGCATGCCGATGGCAGTGAAGAAATCCATGAGTGCGATGAACGCAACAGCCACGAAGACCACTCCACCAACGATGAGCGTGATTACGCTGTAGAGGGCGTTGTTGAATATGCCGCCTTCTCTGTAGTAGTCTGCGCAGCCTTTCATGCCGATGAGCAGCAGGATGATGCCGATTAAGGGTAGGATGAAGAAGGTGCTAAGGAAGGGAAGTACTCCGACGAATAGTAGCAGAGCGCCGACGCCTCCCAAGGTCTTGCTAGTATTGAAATCCAAGTTTCGTATCTCCTCCCGTCAATGGTTCGTTGGTCTGAGGATAAAAGTCTTGCTGTGCACCTAAGCCTTCAGGTTCTTCTGGCTTTCATTTGTTCCCTGAGCACGGCGTAGTAGCTTTCCAAGTAGCTCCTGCCTTTCTCCGTCAAGGTGTAGACTTTTCTGGCTCTGCCGCCCTGCTGCTGCTTCTCGCTCGTGACGAAGCCTTCTTTCTCGAGGTACTTGAGCGTGGGGTAGAGCGCGCCGTGTCTGAGCTTTATGCCGAGGTCGGATTCGAACGTTTTCTTTATCTTGTAGCCCCACATGGGTTCTGTTCCGACCAGTCGAAGCAGCTGGATGTCCAGTAAGGTTTTCGTGATGCGCTGCGTGATTTCTTTTCGGCATTCCTCGGTCATGCAGTGTTCTCCGTGGGTGATGGATGTCGCGTGTTTTGCTTATTTGTTTTGCGCAAAAAGCGCGCGGCTGGTGTTGGCTGGATAGCGTTCTTTGCGTTGTTCCTTGCGTTAAGATTTATATGCTGGTTGGCTAGTATAGAAGTCGGGGGAATAGGTGCACTGGGGGACATATTGTATTTATGTTCAACAATTATACAGTTGGAAAAGTCAAAAAACCAAAGGGTCAGAAAGAAGCCCACGACAAACTCGTCAAAAGCCTCTTGGACTTCATCGTTCTCCAGTTTCTCAGCACGGAACCCATGCATGGCTACCAGATAATCTCCCGAGTCCGACAAAACTTCGGCATCTACCTCCGCGCCAGCACCATTTACCCCCTCCTCGGCGCCCTCGAAGAGAACGGATGCGTCACGTCCGAGTGGAACATCAACAGTGAGCGCCCGAAGAAGGTCTATCGCCTAACACGAGAGGGCAGGCAGCAGCTTCTATGCGCCGAGAATTCCCTCAACAGCATATGCAGAAAGCTTGCGATTCAAGCATTCATAGAAACAAGTGTCACATTAGAACCCGCCGACGGGACACGCCGCTGAAGCCTCGATTCCAGACACCAGAACCTTGCTTTTCCCCGTGCAGTCTGACGCTGAAAGTGTTATAAGATACCAAGAGCCACAACCATAGCGATGCATCATGAAGAAACAGAAAACCACTATCCTCTTTTACTGGGTTGACGCCTTCACCGACGAGCCCTTCCACGGAAACCCCGCAACCGTCTGCATCCTGACCCAGCCACTCAGTCCAACGGTCATGCAGTCGCTCGCCGCAGAAATAGGCTTGTCCGAAACCGCATTCGTCCACAGCACCGAAGGCAAAACCCCGCAGGAATCTGCGAAATTCTCGCTCAGATGGTTTACCCCAAAAGTGGAGGTTAAGCTGTGCGGTCACGCCACCCTCGCCTCGGCAGCCGTCCTCTTCCAAGAAGTCGGCGTCTCAGCCAAGGAGGTATCCTTCGAAACCAAAAGCGGGAGACTATCCGCCAGACAAGACGAACATGGTGTAAGCCTCGACTTCCCCGCTGAAACGCTCAAACCCGCAAAGGCGGACACCGCAGTTCTCAACGCATTGGGCATCGACGCAGTAGAGGCTGTGCAGTTTTCTGAGCGTCTGGGCATGCTGCTACTGCGTGTATCCGGCGAAGACGTGGTCAGACGGCTGCAGCCTGACTTCGACCGCCTGAAGGCAACGCAGAACAAGGAAACATCCATGGGAGTCATCGTCACCGCTCGTGGAAACGGGCCGTTTGACTTCGTGTCCAGATTCTTTGGTCCTCAACTCGGCATCAACGAGGACCCGGTGACGGGCTCGTCGCACAGCGTGCTCACGCCGTACTGGTCGCGGATTCTGGCGAAGCGGGAGATGCTGGCTTATCAGGCTTCGGCGCGAGGTGGAAAACTGAGAGTCCGACTGCGCAGCGACAACCGTGTGGACCTTGTAGGCGAAGCCTTCATCCTAATCAGAGGCGCGCTGCGTCTTCCGCATAGCCTCAGCTGAGAGCCACTCTAGCTGGTTCAGGCATGCACCAAATATAGTCCCTCCACATAGTCGTACATACACGCGCCCTGCCTCGGTGAGCCCCGCATGCAAACCAGCCCCAGCGAAACCGAAAACCTGAACCGCCGAATCCTCGCCTTCTGCAGACACATCGCTGGCTCCTCCGAGATAACCGCTATTTCCCTGTCCGAAGACGGCACCGGACCGTCCGCAGGTCAGCGGGTAACGTTGCAGGTGCTGCTTGTGCTCAAGGGGTTTCCGCAGAGGCTGATGAGCTACCCAAAGCTTCTATGCGGGCAAAGCGTAGTCGTTATCGCTGTTGAACAGTGGATATTCGAACGCGACGTCGACCGCGGTTTCTTGGGCGAGGCCATCGCCGCTTCCCTCGTCTTTCCCTACTCACCCGTCGTGAACGCGGGCTACCTGCGGGCACAGGAAGTTGTCCTGAAGAGACGCCTTATCCTCGAGATGCTGGAGAACATAGCTATCGGTTTCCCGGAGCTCTCGCATCGCATTTGCATCGAACCCGAGTACTTCATGTACGCCGCCGTGCTGAACCGCGTCAGACTCTTCCCGCCCATGGCGTACGGTGTATCCGCCTTCCTCTGCGACGACGTGCCCAAAGAGAAAGTGGGCCTCGTCCTGGGCGGCTACTTGGAGGCGCTGAGGCAGCTTGAAAAAGCCAGACTCATCCGCTTCGAAGACGGCGCAGTCATGCTCTCCAAGGAATTCGTGGCCGACAGCCGGAAACCCCGCGTGCGCCTCACGAACATCTCAAAAACCGCGCCCAGAGCGCTCTTCTCTTCCTTCTTCGGTCTATACCCGCAGCTGTTGAACTTCCTTGCTCAGAACACCGAGGTTTTCTTCAAGCTGCAGAAGTTTCCGTGGAGAACCGAGCCGGATGTGCGCGGTTTTGTCGACCCGCAGAGATACGTCTATGTCCCCACCGCACGAGGACTCGTCTCCCTGGCCGATAACGTCGACATCAAAACTTTCGCGCAAAGACTCCTCAAAGACGAAGGCTACACCAAAATCAAGGTCGAAGAGTTCGGCGGAGTCCTAAACGACCTCTACCTCATCCAAGCGAGCGCAGGGGGCTCCAAGCGGAGAATTCTTGTCAAGCGGTTCAAAGACTGGTCAGGCTTCAAATGGTTCCCCCTGTCCATCTGGTCCGTCGGCGCCCGAAGCTTCGCTGTGCTGGGCAAGTCTAGGCTGGAACGGGAGCTCGCCATAAGCGAGATTCTGGCGCGGGAGGGCTTCGCCGTGCCCAAAGTCCTCCACGTCAACGCCAGTGAGCGCTTGGTCTTCATGGAATTCATCGAAGGCGAAAACCTGAGCAACGCCATCAAGCGCATCGCCGCCTCACAGAGCCAGGAAAAGGCAGAGAAAGACCTCGCCTACGTCGCGCAGATTGGCGGCCTGTACGCCAGAGTCCACTCGCTCAACGTCACGCTGGGCGACACGAAACCCGAGAACGCCATAGTCGACTCCGAAGGCAAGGTGTACCTGCTGGACTTTGAGCAGGGCAACCACGATGGCGACAAAGCCTGGGACGTGGCTGAGTTCCTTTACTACTCGGGACATTACGTTCCGCTGAAGGGCGAAAGCAAAGCCGAAGCCATAGCCAACGCCTTCACACGGAGCTACCTGAACGCGGGCGGAAACCTATCCGTCGTGAAGAATGCGGGGCTTCCGAAGTACACGCGGGTGTTCAGCGTGTTCACACTTCCCTCGGTCATCCGGGTCATGTCGAATGTGTGCAGAAAAACCGAGGCGGAGAAGCGATGAGACCATGGTGACGAACATCACGAGCCTGACTTTCTACGGCGGGGTCAACGAAATCGGAGGAAACAAAATCCTCCTGCAAGATAGAGACACGAGAGTGTTCTTCGACTTCGGCATGTCCTTCGCCCTCAGGAAGCAGTTTTACTCGCCGCCT
Source organism: Bathyarchaeia archaeon (assembly GCA_041946875.1). Lineage (GTDB taxonomy): Archaea > Thermoproteota > Bathyarchaeia > Bathyarchaeales > Bathycorpusculaceae > JADGNF01. The sequence continues at coordinate 23,392 of JBHGBG010000003.1, read as the reverse complement.
TACCTGTCGCCGAAGAGCGAGCGCAGCCTGCAGGAACTCGGCATCCTGCCCAAGATTGAAGGCTTGTACAAGTTCGACAAGACCGAAGCGCAGGCGGACGCAGTTTTCATCTCGCACGGACACTTGGACCACACGGCTTACCTGTCTTTCATCAAGCGCGAAATCCCTGTCTACTGCGGCGAAACCACACGGACGATTCTGCAGGCGCAGAGCGAGGTGCGCCGAATGGACCTGGAGTTCAGCGTGGGCGACATCGACTTCAAAACCTTCCGCACGGGCAAGAAAATCACCGTCGGAACCTTGGAGGTAGAGCCGCTCCACGTCGACCACTCGGTCCCGGGCGCCTACGGCTTCGTGATTCACACGTCGAACGGCTCGGTCGTGTACACGGGCGACTTCCGGGACCACGGCGCCAAGCCTGAGATGACGCGGGACTTCGTCGAAGCCGCGCGGGCAGCGGAGCCCGTGGCGGTCGTCTCCGAGGCGACGAACATGGTCGGCGCGTACGTGTCCAACGAGCCTGAAGTGGAGAGCAAACTGGACGACATCGTTTCACGCGCCGAGGGCATCGTTCTCACCGAGTTCGGCTACTCGGACGTCGACCGCTTGAACAGCTTCCATCGCGTCGCCAAGAGGAACGGTCGATGCCTCGCCGTTTCACTCAAGCAGGCGTACCTGATGGATGCCCTGCACAGAGACGCGGGGTTGAGTGTGCCTTCGTTGGAGGACCCCGAGGTTCGGGTGTTTCGAAAGTCGAAGCAGCGCTTTGACAAGTGGGAGCGGGACTTGATGGGGCGGCTCGACGGGCAGGGCAAGGTTTTCGACGTGTTCGAAGCTTCGAAGCAGCAGTGCAAGATGATTCTGGCGCTGTCCTTCTACGACTTCGAGGAGCTCGTGCAGCTTCAACCCGCGGCTGGCAGCTGCTTCATCCTGTCTGCTTCGGAGCCGTTCAACGAGGAGATGGAAATTGACTACGAACGTCTGCTTCACTGGCTGGAGCACTATGGCTTGCCGCAGTACCACGTGCACGTTTCGGGGCACATGATGCCGCTGCCGCTGAAGGCTGCACTGAGAACCATGGAGGCGAAGCGGCTGTTCCCCGTGCACACGGAGAACGCGGAGCTGTTCCGCGGCTTCGTGCGTGACCTGAAGAGCCAAGTCGCATCTGTGGAGAAGGGCAAGGTGTACAATCTGTAGTTTCCACGCGTTCGTGGTGATGTGTCTGCGTGTTCCTGACGGCAAAGTTTTTACGTGAAATGGAGTAAAGGATGTAGCCGTTGAATGATGGGTGAACCCATTTGAGGACCAGACATTATGACGCGGGCTACTCGGCTGGCAAACGCCGCAAAGCCGGAAATTCCTCCGAAGAGAACAGTCTGCTTGCTTCTTCTTTGTACGCGAGGAGCCTGATTGAGGCTAGTCTTGACCCACTTGTTACGATCAGCGCCGACGGCAAGATCACCGACGTCAACAAAGCAACAGAGGAAGTCACTGGTTACTCCCGCGACCAACTCATAGGCAGCGACTTCTCGGACTACTTCACCAAGCCTGAAGAAGCCAGAGCTGGCTATAAGCAAGTCTTCACGAAGGGTTTTGTAAGAGATTACCCTCTTGCTATTCGGCACAGAAGCGGCAGAATCACTGATGTCCTGTACAACGCTACAGTGTTCAGAAACGAAGTAGGGAAGATTCAGGGCGTCTTCGCGGCCGCCCGAGATGTCACCGAGCGAAAGCAGGCTGAGGAAAAGTTGCGTGCCGCTTCGCTCTATTCCCGCAGTCTGATTGAAGCCAGCCTAGACCCCCTCGTTACCATCAGTGCAGATGGCAAAATCACGGATGTCAACAAGTCCACCGAAGAAGTCACGGGATGTTCTCGGGAACAGTTGATAGGCAGCGACTTCTCAGACTACTTCACCGAACCGGAGAAAGCTCGTGCTGGCTACCGGAAGGTTTTCACCGACGGTTTCGTGCGGGACTATCCGCTGGCGATAAGGCACAGGTCAGGAGCAGTAGCCGACGTATTGTACAACGCCACAATCTACAGGAACGAACAGGGTGATATCCAAGGAGTCTTTGCCGCAGCTAGAGACATCACCGAACGCAACAAAGCCGAAACCCGCATCAGGGAACAGGCAGAAGTCCTCGACCATGCACACGACGCAATCACGGTGCGCAACCTTGACAACTGCATAACATACTGGAACAAAGGAGCCCAAAAGCTTTATGGCTGGACAGCCGAGGAAGCAACAAACAAGAAAGCAAACGAACTCTTCTACCACGAAGAAACGACAACATCAAACGAAGCCCGAAAAGCAGTCATGGAAAGAGGCGAATGGAACGGCGAACTACGCCAAATAACCAAAGCAGAGAAAGAAATAATCGTTGACAGCCACTGGACCCTGATGCGTGACAGCTCAGGAAAACCAAAATCCATACTCGCCATAAACACAGACATCACGGATAAGAAGCGACTCGAAGCCCAGATACTTAGGTCACAGCGGATGGAAAGCATAGGCACGCTCGCAGGAGGAATCGCACACGACCTCAACAACGTGCTCACGCCCATCATGATGTCGCTACAGTTGCTTAGGGCTGAGACGACGGATGCAGAAACAAACAGAACGCTCGATGTGCTCGAGAAAAGCGCGAAACGAGGATCCGACCTTATCAAGCAGGTGTTAATGTTTGCCCGCGGCGTCGAAGGCGAAAGACAGCTCATAAACGTGAAGCCGTTGATTTCTGAGGTCGAAAGAATCGCGAGAGAAACATTCCCCAAGTCAATTGACATAGAGGTGAGAGTTCGCCCCGACCTTGCCAACATCTCTGGAGACCCCACGCAACTACACCAAGTTATAATGAACCTTTGCGTGAACAGCCGAGACGCCATGCCCAACGGCGGTCTTCTCCAAATCTTCGCCGAAAACGTCATCATAGACGAGCCTTATGCTCGAATGCACATGGATGCTAAAGTCGGCAGGTACGTGGTGATTTCCGTGTCCGACAACGGAGTCGGCATACCCACAGAGCTGCGCGAGAAAATCTTTGAACCTTTCTTCACGACCAAGGACCGAGGAAAAGGGACAGGGCTTGGGCTGTCAACCGCCTCAGCAATCGTGAAGAGCCACGGAGGGTTCATCAACTGGTACAGCGAGGTTGGAAAAGGCACAACGTTCAAGGTTTACCTCCCATCTTTTATGTCGACATTCAACATGCCTGAACAGTTAGTCGACAAAGGAGCAAAGATCCAGGGCAAAGGAGAAGTCATCCTCGTGGTGGACGATGAGGCTTCAATCTGCGAAATTACCCGAAACGTCCTCGAATCGAACGGCTACAAAGCCCTTGTCGCCAGCGACGGCGCCGAAGCCGTGGCAGTCTACACTAAGAACCAAGAACAGGTCAAAGTCGTTCTGATGGACATGGCTATGCCCGTGATGGATGGGTACGCGAGCATCAGAGCCCTGAGAAGGATAAACCCCGCGGTGAAGATAATCGCTGCCAGCGGCTTGAGCGAGAATGGCAAACTCGGCAGCATCCATGGTCTTGTCAAGACGTTCCTCGCCAAACCCTACACCGCAGACAGACTGCTCAAAACCATTGACGAAGTCTTAAACGCCACGTGAGAATCTAATGCACACAAGGACAGGAGAAACGCAAGACGATTAACATGCTGATAATCGACGACAACGAAGCAATCCTCCACGTTCTGGGCAGAATCCTCACAAAACAAGGGTACAACGTGGAGACAGCGAGAACTGGAAACGAAGCCTTGGAAAAACTGTCTGAGAGGTCGTTTCAGCTGGCAATCATAGACTTGGACTTGCCAGACATGAATGGCTTCGAACTGCACAAGATCATCGGCACTCGAAGCCCAGCAACGAAGCGAATCATCCTGACCGGGCTGCCGCCCAAGAGAGACCTCGAACACGATTCCATTCAGGAACCCCTCAGAATCCTGATGAAGCCGCTTACGGGAGAAGAGCTGGTCTCAGCGGTAAAGAAGGCACTCGACAGCGACGCGACATAGCCGCTCACTTCACGTAATGCTATGCATTTTTATTCGACTAACCGAAAGTGATAGCGGTGACCGTTTTGAACGACGAAATCCGCTACTACCGAGGGCTCCACAAGGTCAAGGTTGTAACCGAAAGCGCAGGCTACTGGACAGTCCAAGCGCTCGAGGACTTCGAGGACTACGTGGACAGCCAGAAAGTCACAGTCAGAACGGGCGAACAGCGCATCGTGCCGCCCAGCTTAGTTCACAAGCAGAAGAGCCTGCCGCCCACGGTAAAGGAGCACGCATACGAACTGGAGATGGAGAAGAAGCTGAAGCGCATGGTCGCCGAAGAAGAAAAGAAAAAGGCGTCGAAACCTCGCTAGGTTCAAAGCTCGCTACCAAGCAACCGCTTATGGAGAATCCTTTTCTGTTGCGGGCAGACTTGAACAACTACAGGCTTACTACGTAGATTCGTCCCCTATATACGTGGTAAGATACTCGATACCACGTAAATACCAGACCATACTTACGTAGTAACACCTGCTTGTGAAATCAAACTCCCGATTTACGTAGTAACCCTGTGTATCTAGCTAGAGTGCACGAGCGCTACAGCAGACCATAAAAGTACTTCGTGCAGGGCAGAGGGCAGGCACATCAGGGAATAGTCGTATAATGCGGTTGATGTCACTCGTGTTTTTCCAGATTCTCTTCCCGATGCGGAAGAAATCGATACCAACCGAACTGTCGACAAACTCCATTCTTCTGCTCACTGACTGGTCATGCTCTAATAAGTATTATATATTGAGTCCCTTCAAATAAGAAGCCAGAATGACTTGGAGATGAGAGAGGAATGTACATCAAAAAGAACAGAACAGTTTTAACCATAGCTCTAATTCTGACCATGACTTTCGCTATTCTACCTGCAGTCACAGCACACACTCCTCCATGGAGCGTAACAACCTATGCGTACCTTTCAGTCTCACCCGACCCCGTAGGCATCGGTCAACCCGTCTTCATCATCATGTGGATTCACGGCGCACCCCCAACGGCAAACGGCATCGCTGGTGACAGATATCACGACTTTACGATAGAAATCACGAAACCAGATGGCACCGTCAAGAAACTCGGTCCCTTCACGTCTGACCCGACAGGCTCAACCTACACTTCGTACACTCCTGACCAACTCGGCACCCACACAATCCTGTTCAAGTACTCTGGACAGACAATCTCCCTCTACAACCCAATAAACGGTCTGGCTGGTTCACCGAGCGACTACGTAAACGACACTTGGCTACCCTGCAGCACGACGGTGACGATGACCGTCCAACAAAACGCCGTCACACCCGTAGAGGACTATCCACTTCCGACGAGCTACTGGACGAGACCAATCGAGGGACAAAACACGCGCTGGATTAGCATTACGTCGCATTGGCTGGGTGGAAGCTACTTCGGATCATCGGGCAGCGCCCTATGGCAGAAAGATGGCATCGCACCTAACAGCGCGCACATCATGTGGACCAAGCCCATAGAGTTCGGAGGCCTAGTCGGAGGAACCACCGCAATTCCAGGCGTAGGCTTCTACTCGGGCGGAGCATACGAGGGCAGATTTACTAACGCAATGATAATGGCGGGCAAACTGTACTTCTGGAAACCATTAAACCACGCCAGCGGCGACAGATCAAGCGCATCCAAATACCTCTGCGTAGATTTGCAGACGGGCGAAGAAGAATGGGTTTCGGATGACGTAGGAATAATCGGCGTTCAAACATACTCTGGTACAGACAGACCAACAATGAAGGCACAACTCTTTGACTACGAGTCGATGAATCAGCACGGCGTAGTCGGAGGAGTCTTGTGGCAGGTCGTGGGTAACAAATGGATTGCATGGGACGGGTACACAGGAGAATGGTTATACAACTTGACCAACGTGCCATCGGGAGTAGAAGTGTACAATGATAAAGGCGAGATACTGCGTTACGTACTCAACTACAACACAGCAACGCGATCTGGATGGCTAGCTTTGTGGAACAACACCCAAGACAACATGGGCTTGGCAGGAGAAATCGGCACCAGCAGCGGAGCCTATCAATGGAGACCAGTTGGAAAGAGCGTTGATATGAGCAAAGCCTATTCATGGAACGTTAGCGTACTCGCGGACTTGTCTGGGCAGTCTTCACCAAGCATCGTGGAAGTCTTGCCTGGCGACATAATACTTGGTCGAAGCTCCACGTTTGGTCGTTTAGGCACTCCAGACCCCTACACGATGTGGGCAATAAGCGACAAGCCAGCGAACAGAGGCCAACTGCTCTGGATCAAAAGATATTCAGCGCCATCGGGATACATCAGCCGAGGAACAGGACCAGTTGATGCGGTCAACCGCGTCTTCCTCATGCAAGATGCAGAAACCATGAAGTGGATCGGCTACAGCCTGGACACTGGCGAACTTCTCTGGGGACCGTTAACCTACGCAACGCGCGCTTTCACATACTACGGTAGCGGCGGCGGCGCAGGTCAACGAGGGTACACAGCCTACGGCAACCTCTACGTGCAAGGCTACGGTGGAGAACTCACATGCTACAACACAAAGAACGGAAACTTGGTTTGGAAATACAACAACACCAACAGCGGTCTAGACACGCCTTGGGGTCTTCGCCCAATCTTCGTCGCAGCCATTGCTGACGGAAAAGTCTACGCCTTCAACAACGAGCACTCGCCGAACACGCCACTGTACAAAGGCCAGAAACTGTACTGCATTGACGCCTTCACAGGTGAAGAACTGTGGACCATGCAAAGTTGGGTTGGCCAAACCGGAGGCGGAGGCACTTCAACCTCAGTCCTCGCAGACGGATACTTCGCATACTACAACTACTACGACGCCCAGATATACTGCGTTGGAAAAGGACCAAGTCTGACAACCGTTAGTGCATCGCCGAAAGTCACCACAAAAGGCTCAAACGTGCTAATCGAAGGAGCGGTCACCGACCAGTGCGCAGGCGCAAAACAGCTCGTGGCAGATGGAAAGTTCAACGTTGTTCCAGCTGTTTCAGACAAGAGCCAAAACTCAATGATGGAATACCTATACATGCAGAAGCCAATGCCAAAGGACACGGTCGGCGTTCAAGTGAAACTGACAGCCATCGACCCGAACGGCAACACCCAGAACATCGGCGCTGTCACAAGTGATGCTGACGGAACATTCCGCGCGATGTGGACTCCTCCAGTTGAGGGCGCCTACAAGGTCACCGCAACCTTTGAGGGATCCGACTCCTACTGGCCTAGCTCTGCATCAACAAGTATAGGCATAGGGGTGGCGCCTGCAGCTTCGCCCACTGTTGCTCCCACTGTCGCTCCAACTGTTGCGCCGCCTACAATCGCGCCGACTGCTGCGCCTTCGGTGGCTCCATCCGTATCGCCGACTGTCGCTCCGCCGCCAGAAGCACAGCCTGCAACCGATATATACGTGATCGGTGCAGCCGCAGCGGTAGTCGTGATTGTGGTCGCAATCGCAGTGGTGTTCCTTCGCAAACGCAGTTAAACATCAATTCTCTTCTCTTTTTTTACGTACTCGGCAAGACACAGAGCAAGTTGTCGATTCCGGATACTAGCCAATCCTCTTTTTCAATTCCCGATACAAGGGGAGTTCCTCGCATAGAATCGACACTTACGACGACATCCAAAGCCTAGGCATGGACTACTCGGAGCAACGCGAAAAGACTTTCCACTAAACGCCAACGAATCCAGACTCTGGCAACCCAAACCGAAAAACACCAAACCACGCCATCCTGCGTCCTCTTTAGGCTACGGAAAGAACTCGAAACAAACCCAAAACCAATAAAACAAACAAAGCATACTCCGCGAAGAATGATGAGGGACCATAGTCGTTCTGGAGCAAAACAGATCCGTAATCAACTATCCACGGTGAAACAGTGCAAACGAAATTCAACGTTTAAATGGCTAGAACGCATCCTAAGACAACCCAGAAAGCACGGACAGAAGGAGAAGAAAGATTGACTGACCAACTGGTCGCAGACGGCGAATACATAATCCTCTACTTGGACGTACGCAGAACTTACTTGGTAAAGATCCAGGCAGGACAGACGTTCCACACCCATAAAGGCTACATCAAATTCGACGACATCATTGGCAGGCCTTACGGCGCAGTCTATAAAACCAGCCTCGGCACAGCCTTCACAGTCCTGAAGCCGCAGCTCACAGACTACATCATGAAATCCGCACGCAACACCCAAATCCTCTACCCCAAAGACGCCGCGTTAATCGTGATGTTCAGCGGCATCGGACCAGGAAGCCAAGTCGTGGAATCAGGCACAGGAACAGGCGCGCTAACGACTGCACTCGCACACTATGTGAAGCCCAACGGCAAAATCTACAGCTACGACATCAGGGAAGAAGGACAAAAAACCGCGGAAAAAAACCTCAAACGTGCCGGACTCCTGGAATTCGTGGAGCTCAAACTCAAAGACGTCGTGCAGGGAATAGACGAACGCGAAGTCGACGCAGTAATCCTTGATTTGGCAGTTCCTTGGCTGGTTGTGCCACAAGCCTACGAAGCTCTGAAACCATCAGGTACAATCGTGTCCTTCAGCCCCACGATTGACCAGGTTGTGAAAACGGTGGAAGCACTCCGCGAAAACAACTTTGTTTCCATCGAAACCTTCGAATGCATCATGCGCGGAATGCAGGTGGAACGCGGCAAAACCCGCCCGCAAACACTCATGACGGGGCACAGCGGCTACATAACCTACGCCACAAAGACCTTCAAACCAGGTGCTGAGAAAACGGCGAATGTGTGAACTGGCAGAAAAAACCTACCTGATTATTTGCTCTGGTGGCAGCCTTTTTCACTTGGACGTAAGCATGAATAGTGACTGGTGGCGCTTTTATGCCGCTTAATGGGAAGTTCTCTTTTGCTCTGAGGGGGTTGAACCCCACAGTAAGCGGCTTTTGGCACGTTGTCCTCGCTCGCCGAGGGAATCTGTCTCAATTCTAATTGCCATTTCGTTTAGGTCTTCGTGTTGATTGCTAACGGCTCCAGAACCGTTCCTCGTTTGGATAAAGGCACGTACTTGCAGCCTACAGGCCCACAATAGTTGCCTTGATATTGAGCTTTCGGACGATAGAGTTCAGGCTTGATCGGAGGTTTTGGAAACTTTTCCTCGATTATGTGCGCTGACCAGCCTGATACTCTCGATATGGCAAAAATGGGAGTAAACAAGTCATCAGGAATACCCATCATGTGGTATACCGAAGCGCTGTACAAATCGACATTAGGGTAGATGTCAACGTTCTTGCGCTTCCGAAATTCACTTTGTGTTACCCGTTCGATCTCTCTTGTTATTAGGTACCATTTAGGCTCCCCTGTCTTTCTTGCCAGCTTCTCAGCTATTTGCCTTAACAAATCGGCTCGGGGATCAAGTGCTTTGTAGACTGCATGCCCCATGCCCATAATTCGCATATGATTATCGAGCTTTGATTTAACCCAGCCCTCAACTTTTGCCGGGTCTCCGATTTCTTCTAGGTTTTGCATAACGCGCATGTTAGCGCCTCCATGTAGTTCGCCTGAAAGAGAACCGACTGCCGCGCTAACCGCGGCATACATGTGAGCTCTTGTTGAGGCGACAACCCTTGCTGTGAAAGTTGAAGCGTTGAGTGTATGCTCAGCATGCAAAACTAAGCAAGTATCGAAATCTTTGGCTATTTCATCATCAGGCGCTATACCAGTCAACATGTACAGAAAATTTGCAGCTCTGCTTAGTTTTGCATCTGGTTCAATTGGCGAAAGCCCCCGCCGTATTCTGTCCCAAAAAGCCACAAGTGTGGGTAACGTCGATATGAGTAGGGCAGCGCGGCGTAGGTTACTGTCTTTTGAATCATTTTGCTTATCCGAATCAAACTCTGCGAGCAAGGCAACGGTTGCCTGCAAGACACTAATCGAAGAGGACGAACGAGGAAGTCTCTTGAGGAGTTCAGTTATGCTTTCAGGAAGTTTTCTCTGTGCCTTGAGTGTCTGTGAGAACTCATTAAGCTGTTTACCTGTTGGCAAAGAGCCATACAACAAGAGGTAAGCAACTTCTTCGTCCGAAGAATTACTGGCTAAGTCATGGATGTCGTATCCACGGTAAGATAGTTCTCCTCTAATGCCATCTATGAGAGAAATAGTTGTATCGGCAACGAAAACTCCTCGTAAGCCGGTGTCCTTTGTAGCCGGCGGAGCGGTGGGTTGAACTTGTTGGCTAGCCATTCTTTCAATCATCCCTTTGGCACCCAAAAACGAAGCTCCTTGAGCTCTTGAGAAAGTCGTTTATCGGTGCCATGAGCATCTTGTGACAGATCTCCAATAAGAACACTGTTCGCTAGTGAGGTAGAGTAAGCGATAAAAGGGTTTGTTGTCGTCAAGCGACCACTACTGAACAGTTGACATTCGAATTTGACTTCATCGCTGCAAGTGCCTTTCCTCTTGCTTCATAGCTTTAAATCACGGCATTAGGTTGCAAAAGAAAAAATTGCATTCAGCCTCAGGATACCCGTTGGATCAAATCTCTTTTTTGTTTTGGCAAGATGTTTGTACGTCTAGTTCCCTCATTCCAAAGGCAAATAAACGGGCATTATGAAGAGCCAACAATGACTCTTTTAGTACTTCGCCGATACCCACTTTTAGAATAGACTTGCCTGTTGCCATGATCATCCCAGACTACCACACGCGTAGAATTCTCTATCTTTTCAGTCTGAGACTCACCTTTATTACCGCGTCAACCATTTACATTTTCAGTGTAAAGAGTCAAATTCAGTTCAAAACGTATTCTAGCAAGTTTTAGGAGACCTGTCGTAATGACCCATGCTGAAGAACTAGCTGACTTTGTGGTAGCTTCCTCATTTGAGGATCTTTCTGTCAAAGCAGCAGACCAACTAAAGATTAGAATACTTGACGCTTTAGGCTGCGCCATCGGTGCTTTGTCGTCACAGCCCCTAAAGGTCATAGGTAATGTGGAGGGCAAATTGGGTGGTTCACCAGTCTGCTCATTTATAGGAGGAGGAAAAAATGCGCCGGACAGAGTCGCGTTCTACAACGGCGCTTTGATCAGGTATTTGGATTTTAACGACGCCTTTCTTTCTAGAGGGGAAACTTGTCATCCAAGCGACAACATTGCACCCATTCTTGCTGCCGCAGAGTGGGCTAATTTGCGCGGTAGAGACTTCCTGCTTGCCCTAGCGATTGCTTACCAAGTTCAATGCCGACTAAGTGAGGTTGCACCAGTGAGAGACAAAGGTTTTGACCATGTGACGCAAGGAGCATATGCCGTAGCCGCTGGTGTGTCTAAAGCATTAGGACTCGACGCAAAAAAAACTGCCAACGCTATTGCCATAAGTGGGGCATCCTTGAATGCGCTTCGTGTCACGCGAACAGGCAAGCTTTCGAATTGGAAAGGCGTTGCCTATCCATTCATGGCGTCCTGTGCATTGCATGGAACTTTTCTAGCAATGGAAGGAATCACAGGACCCTTGGAAGTTTTTGAAGGTAACAAAGGATTTATGGAGACAATAGCCGGGCATTTTGAGTTTGATTGGAGCAAAGAAGGACTTGAAGCAGTAAATCGCACCGTATTGAAAAAGTATAACGCTGAAATGCACTCTCAATCGGCCATAGAATGCATGCTGTTCTTACGAAACGAGAAAGGAGTTAAGCCGGAAGACGTGGCATCTATCGACGTAAAAATCTTTGATGTTGCTTACAACATAATTGGTGGTGGTGCAGAAGGGGATAAAAAGACTGTGAGAACTAAGGAAGAAGCCGATCACAGCCTCCCATATATTCTTTCAGCCTCTCTTCTGGATGGTAAAGTAATGCCAGAACAGTATACACCGCAGAGAATCATGCGCAGCGACATACAAACGCTCCTTCAAAAAATTCATGTCCATCCTTCGATTGAATTCAGCAATAGGTTTCCGAGCGCTATGCCTTGCGAAATAGAGGTTCATTTGAAAAATGGGAGATCTCTAACCAAAGTGGTTGATGACTACGAAGGTTTCTTTACTCGACCGATGAGTTGGGATAGCGTAGTTAATAAATTTCGTTCACTAACCTCTAGTTTCATAGACGAAGAGCAGAGAGATAAGATCATTAATTTGGTAACTCATTTAGACGAAATTGAAGTAAAACTTCTGATGAAAAATCTAAAATATAATGCCTGACTGTCCGCTGCAACGTCTAGTCGGCAACTCGCTTTTTAAGGGTAGTGCACGTTTTTCCCACGCCAGATCGTTGGGTCTCCCCAAAGTTTCGTTTTCCAAGCGGTGAACTCGACAATTTGCGAGTAGTCAATGAATAAATTGACGTCTCTTCCAAAATTCTGAAGATACCATTTAAAAACCGGCGGATCCGCCGCTTCAAACATCAGATGCTCAAGTCCATGCTGATCTACCAGTCTCTTTATGACGTCGGTTTTCCATTTTTCAGGAGGAAGGTCTTCAGTGATGCCTTCAGATTCAATCATAATCATTTCCATGCAATTTTCAATGTGCATGCCTACTTCATGAGAAAACTCGTCAAAAGACTTTAACTTCATTCCTGTTTCATAGCCGGCGATATGTGTTCCCGCACCCGCGCCCACCAAGAGCGTAACTTCAGGTTTAGGTTTCATTTTCATCCTTTGAACCTGCTTGATGATTCTGAGTTTATCTTCCAAAGGAATTGGTGCAAGGCCGCTTGAAACTTCAATAACGTCAAAACCCAACTTCTTGCATTCTTCTAAGTACTGATCGACGGCTTTGCTTCCTTGGACAATAACGCGTTCAACAAAACCGCCAGTGGAGACGTAGATTCCAAAATCGTGGCATGTTTGAATTATTTGTCTAACCCTTTCTTTGGGGAGTAGCCGCATTGAACCGCCGGCGAACTTGTATCCGTCTACATAATAGGCCCAATCGTCCAGCAAATCCTTTAGGTAGCCATAGCTTAAAGAGTTGTAGTAAGGTCCTCTAAACTCAACAATTCCCTTCTCCCTTGGTTTTTCTGGGGGGACATCTATGTTTACAAAATCAAAAGCAAGATCATCTGTGTTCATTAAGACACCCTTCGGAAGTCAAGGTTGACAAAAGCACATAATATGTCATAAAATTACCAGCTAGGATTTCTTAAGCCCAGCCTTTAAGGATTTCCATTGGAGAAGACGGCGAGTCCCGAAATGGTTTAATCAATGGTTCAATCGCAAAATACCTACTGTGCGAATGAAGAACCGAACAAAAACTTAATTACCGACTCTAAACTCAAGCTTTAATATCGAGGAGTTTTCGACTGTCGCACAGAAAAGAGCCTCGTTGACCAAACGCTGAACAGCAAAACAGCGACGAAAAAGGCATTTCCACTTCGGCTAAGCGAATTCCTCGGCGGTTAAAAACAAACTATCCTACAAATTCAAAAATGAATTACTCGTTTTAGGGTGTTTGTCTTGAAACTTGTTTGTAGTTTCTGCGAAACTTTCGCCTTCGACACAGAAAAGGGAGATCCTCAAGCAGAAATTCCACCTGGAATAGTACTGCAACAACTGTCCGGGCAATGGCGTTGCCCAGTCTGTGGACATTGGAAAGCCAATCTGAAAGAAATCGGCAGCGAAGAATATGCCCAAAAAAGAGCTCAATATGATCAGAAGTATCCACATCCAACTCAAAAACCTGAAAAAAACATTCCCTATTACCGTGATCTAGCGAGAAGACAACTTGTGAAAGTCTGCGCTGTAAACAAAGTTTGCGACGGCGATCCGGACAGACTATGTCAGGGAATGAAGTATGGTCGACCAATTGGTTTTGGAGGGGCAGGGCAGGGAAAAACATGGAATGCGAACTTTCAGGCTTTGTCTCAGTACAAGTTAAAGATGAAGGTTATTAGGGAACACTGCGAACCCAGACTAGAGGCCACTTTTCTGGGGAATAAACTTGCTCTTCCCGTCCTTGCAACTAGCATAAGCGGGACTCTGATAAGCATGAACAATGCGTTGAGTGAAGAAGAGTTCCAGCGTGGCATGGTCGAGGGGGCGAAACTAGCGGGGACTATTGGCTTGAGCGGCAACACAGTTGATGCGCCCGACCATCCTGGAATAGATGTAATTGCCAGACTTGGTGGCTGGGGAATCCCAGTTTTTAAACCACAATCTCAAGAACGTCTCTTAGCTCTTTTTAGACGATGCGAGCAAGCAAACGTTTTGGCAATTGGTGTCGACTTAGGTGGATATGGCTCAACTAATTGGGAGATTAGAGGTAAGCCACTCTATCGCAAAAGTGAGCGTGACCTAAAAGAGCTCGTTGATGCCACAGAAAAACCTGTCATCTACAAGGGAATAATGAATATTGAAGACGCAGGAAAAGTAGTCGATAGTGGCGCAAAAGCCCTTGATGTGAGTAATCATGGCGGCAGGGTAATGGACTGCGGGAAAGGTGTGGCAGAAGTTCTTCCTGAAATCGTGGACAACTTTAAAGGTAGGATATCTATAATGGCCGATGGCGCTGTCAGAACCGGCTTTGATGTTCTAAAATTACTAGCACTAGGAGCAGATGTGGCCTTAGTTGGCAGACCTCTTGCTTGGATGAGCCTTGCAGGAGGACCTGAAGCGGTAGCTATGTATCTTAACTATGTAAAGAAGGGCTTGCGCACGGGCATGATTATGACCTGCTGCGATTCACTTGAAGAGGTTACTCGCAACATCCTATTTCTAGATAAATCGAGTGCTGACCGTAGATGATCCTCCAATTTGACGCCGTGATTGTAGGTGCTCTTCTTAATCTTAAGCCAGTGCCAAAGACTAAGAACAATAGGCAGTATCGTTATGAAAATGACAACAGCAACAAACAGCCACGTTAGCTCACCTGGATTGCGCATCAGCTGATAAGAAATGACAATATCCGTAACAGCTACGACCACAGAAACGATAATCAGAAATCTGAAAAAGACTAACCATGAAATCCCAAGACACTAGAATGCAGCCTGCAGATTAACGTTTAGATAAAAAGATGACTCTTAGACTTTTAAGACTACTTGACATATCGCAGGTTGCAGTCACATACACTTAAGCCACCAAGTGGTGAGAACGGTGGAGGCGCTCCGCGAAAGCAGCTTTGGCCGCATCGAGACGTTAGAGTGCATCATGCGCGGCAGACAGATGGAACGCGGAAAAACCCGCCTACAAACTCTAACGATGGGACACGCTGGATACACCACGCATGCGCGAAAAGTCATTAAGCCCGTCCTCGAGAACGCAGAAACAACAGAGCAAGGCCAGCCAGTCTCCACGGAATAGCCTATACGACGTGTCAGCCGCTCTTTGTCAAAAGCCAGAAACTCCGCTTTCTCGCACGAGCAAAGCAAAGCTTGAGAACGTGATAGTCTCATGACATAAAGTCTTAAATTCCAAGACATCATACAGCTTATTCGTTAGCCAGCTCTCCAAACCGCTGGTTAGCAGAAGTGGGAGAAAAGATGAGTGAGATACTCGAAAAAATCAAGAAAGTCGCAGTGGAACGTGTCCTCCGCAACAACGACGGCAACAAAGACTTTTCCCTCTACGTGGACCGAAGAGTGATGAAGAAGGGCGAAACCCTCAACATAGTGACGGAAGAAATCAAGTTCGACCAACCCACCTTCGTCGTCTTCGTCGACGACGAACCGGGCAAGAACTTCGGCCACCGATGCCACTACCTGCTGTACAACGCTGACTCAGGGGAATTCGTACGCAAAGTTCCGGCAAAATTCCCATACTTCATGACCCAGAAACCCGAAACCGTGGAGCTAGTGAAAGCCAGCCCAACCACGGAAAGGTACGCACGAAGAAAAAAGTTAAGGATAAAACTTGACCCCGGAAAACTCAGCGCCTACGCCAAGCTAGCTCCATTCCCGCTGAAGTACTGGGTCAGAGGAAGACGCTACGCCATCCTCTATTCAGGAGCCTCAAACGGCCGCCACCTGAACGACCTCGAATTCCTCTACCGAACCCTCGTAGACGTGTACGGCTACGACCCTGCCGACATCTACGTGCTCAACTATGATGGCACCATAAACTACACGCAAGCTGTCTGGGGCAGCGGCTGGACCGAACCTCCAGCGTCAGACGGATTCGGCGCAGACGGCTCAGCTTGGAGAATAGTGGTGAACGGTCAAGGAAACCGCGCTGGATTCCAGGATGTCATAAACGACTTGAAGACCCGCATCGGACCCTACGACTGTCTCCTTATCCACACGAACAATCACGGCTGGTACGACAGCAACGGCGGCTTCATGTCTGCCTACGGCGGCAAATACTACGCCAGCGACTTCGCCGCAGACCTGGCGCAGCTTCCGCACTTCAAAACGTTGCTCGTATTCATGGAGCAGTGCGCTTCAGGCTCATTCTCAACGCCAGTACTGAGCAGCAGCCCAGCGTTGAACACCGTCTTCCAGGCAGCCGTACCGGGCGACGAGAGTTCTGCTGGAGGCTGGCCCTTTGACCCTTGGGCTGAGATGTGGATTTCAGCGATGGCTGGCGTCCGAGGTGACGGTTCAGCGTTGGCAGTTTCGCCCGACGACGATTTGAACACTCTGATTTCAGCGTGGGAAGCCTACGACTTTGCCTTGGCCATCGACAACCCCGTGATGGCTGAATCCAGTGCAAACCTCTCTAGGAACGTGTACCTGTGCCGCTGTCTAACAACCGTGAAAGCAGTGAAAGAGTGGAAGATCTGGGACGAATACAAACTAGTACTGGAACCCAAGCGGTTCATGGAGCCCAAGATGGCTATGGAGCCGAAGATGGCGTATGAAGGACTCGAATTCAGAATACCCATCGAACAGCTGCGTTCAGCCTACGAGGAACTGGGCGAACGGGTAGACCGACTGGAAAAAGCCATAAACAAGGTTACACCGTTCATCAAAAAAGAGCAAAGACCAGAACCCAGAACTGCAAAAACAACCAAGCGGAAGTAAGTCCTCCGACATTGTTCCTGATACTGGATCAAGACCGGACAGAATTCAGCCTCAGATTGCAGAACGCCGCGGAACGCAAGGGACTGCAGACGTTACTCTTGACGAGCGATGAGGTAGCGCGAGGTCTGTCGGTCGCTTTTTCCATCTCAAACTACAGGCTCAGCTTTAGGTTTGCTGTCGGCGACGCCCAATACGGGATTGCCGACGTTGAAGGGTGCTACTGCGGAATCAACGCCTTCGAGCCTGGGTCTTGGAGCAGTTTTTCGGCTGAAGATGCTGAATACGCTGCGCGGGAGACGCAGGCACTTTGGACTGCAATTCTTGCCAGTTTGCCCTGTGGTGTCGTGAACCCTCCTGCCTTGGACACTTTGGCTGGCACTTTTCTGAATTCGCCTGAACTGATGTATCTTGCGCGGGATGTGGGGTTCAGAATTCCTATGGTGGTAACCTTGGAGTCGGGCAGGGTAACGGCGGAACTTCTCGAAAAAGGAGCGGGAAAGTATGCTGACTTGGGGGAACTGTGGATAATCGACAAGAGCCTAAGTCGGGGAAACTCGTCAGCCTTGGAGGAGAATGAGAATCATTTCAGGGTCACCGAGGAAGTGCAAGGCAAACGGTTTCATGTGACTCTATTGGGTGAGAGATTCTTTGTCTGCGAATCTGATACCAGAGGGTCGGTTGCGCAAGTGGACCCTTGTCAAGTCCCATCGTCAATAAGGAGGAAGCTTCGCACACTGCAGAGACGTTTGAGTCTTGGTTTGGCGGAGTACGAGTTCCACGTTCAAGATGACGATTTGTGGTTGTTCTCTGGCGTAAGGCGACCTCCCACATTTTCGGTGAAAGCGTTCGGTGACGCGTTGTTCGAGCAAGTCGTCGATTTCGCCGTCAGAAGAGGCGTCTCTCATGGTGATACTGGTCTGCGGCGCTAGCGACGATTCTCAAATTGCCCTCTTGGCTCGGTCACTCAAGCGGAAAGCCGCAGACTTCTTGGTTCTGGAGGAAGAAGCCATGGCGGATGAGGTTCAACTGCGCTGGCAGATAGTAGACCGCGGCTTAACCGGCAAGGTCAGGGTTGGCTCCAGACTCTTCGATGTTCACGGTATTTCTGGCGTGTACCACCGATTCGTGAACCCTGAAGATCTCTTCGATTCAACGCGGCATGCCAACAAGACTCGTTCGGTGCTTCGGGCGCTCATGGACTTGCTTGATGTTTTGCCAACACGCGTCGTTAATCGGCGTCGGAGCATGATGTCCAACAACTCGAAGCCGTACCAGGCGCTGCTGATTCGGCAGGCAGGTTTCATGGTTCCTGAAACGCTGGTTACAAACGACGATGCAGCTCTGCAGAAGTTCGCATCCAAAGTTGGTCCTCTCGTCTACAAGTCCATCAGCTCTGCGCGATCTGTCGTTGCCCCGCTCGATGAGAAAGCACTCGAAAAAATCGGCTCGCTTCGGTATTTGCCGACTCAATTCCAGCGCCGAATCGCGGGCTTGAACGTCCGTGTTCATGTTGTTGGCAGGCGCTTATTTGCAACTCAGGCTCTCACAACGGCTCTCGACTACCGTTACGCCTCGACGGAGGGAGTGTCTGTGAGACTTAAGCCCTATGAGCTGACTTTAGAATGGCAGAGGAGGTGCCTACATCTTGCGCGGCTATGCGGTCTGGCTTTTACTGGGATTGACATGATTGTGAGCGAGCAAGGTGTGTATTGTCTCGAGGTGAATCCATCTCCAGGGTATAGCTACTATCAGGAGGCCACGGGGCAACGGATTTCGGATGCGTTAGCCGCCTACCTCATGAAGGCATAGCGTCGCTGTGCGCGTGTTCAGCGGCTTCTGTTTTGTTGTCACACGAGCGCAGTCACAAACGTGTATAAGACGACGAACCATGCTTTGAGTCGAGTGGGATTTTGCTTCGAGCACAAAAGCCAGTTGTCGGCGTGGTCGGCTTAGGAGTCATGGGTACCGCTTTCGCCTCCAACTTGCTCTCCAGAGGCTACCAGGTTCACGTTTACAACCGAACCGCGGAGAAAGCCAAACCCCTAACAGCCAAAGGCGCGGTTCAGCATGCCACACCGAAAGAACTGGCTCTGCAGGTGGATGTAGTTTTGACTTCGCTCACGGACGAGACCGCAGTCGACAGCGTTGCGTTCGGACCGAACGGCTTCCTCAATGCCATGAGGAAGGGCAGTCTGTGGATGGACGCCAGCACCATAAACCCTGACGCCTCGGTCAGGCACGCAGCCGCCACGAAGCAGGCCGGAGTCGAAAGGCTCGACACCCCAGTCTCCGGAAGCAAGGACCTGGCGGAGAAGGGCGAACTCATCCTCCTCGTGGGCGGCGACCGCGCGATCTTTCAGAAGTATCAAGAGTTCCTAGGCGAGCTTGGCAAGACAATATTGTACCTCGGGGAAGACGGCAACGGACACAAGATGAAACTCGCAATCAACCTCTACCTTGGGCTGGTGGCGGCATCGTACTCCGAAGCCCTGGTGCTCGCCGAAAAACTGGGATTCACTGCGGAAACCTTCGTAGAAACCATCAACAAGACGCCGCACAGGAACTACTTCTCCACAGCCAAAGGCCAGAGAATTGCAGAAGGCAACTTTGCCGCTGCGTTCTCGCTGAACAACCTAGTCAAGGACCTGAGGCTCGTGGAGCGGCAGATGCGGAAGACAGGGACAGACTTGCCGTTGAGCAAGGTCGCCATCGAAGAATACGCTGAT
The DNA here is from genome assembly GCA_041946875.1 of Bathyarchaeia archaeon. Lineage (GTDB taxonomy): Archaea > Thermoproteota > Bathyarchaeia > Bathyarchaeales > Bathycorpusculaceae > JADGNF01. Next base: position 3,708 of record JBHGBG010000003.1, on the reverse strand, counting down.
GCGGTACGGGGCGGGGACGGTGAAAGGGACTTTAGCGTTATCGCGCGGGTGATTGAGCGGAGGAATGGCTGATGTGGAGAACCGAAGCGAAACCGGTCTTTGGCTTAGCGCTCTTTGCCTGAGGTGCTGTCCCAATGACTCTGGGTGTCGACCGTTGCTATCTGTGCAATCAATTGACAGCTTTCATGAGGCGTTTCGTTCCAAACGAATGACGCTGAGGTCGACAAGCTCGTTTCGGGTTTTTGCGGCTGTGATGACGAAGCAGAAAGCGTGGATGTAGACTGGTGTGTAGTAATACTTAATATCGTCATGCATAATAGCTAACGCTACTAGAGGTTACGTGAACTTGAAAAGAGACGAATGCGATCCTGACGAGGCCCAGCTGCGAGATGAGTTGGATGCTGACTGGGTCAGGCGGTGGGTTGATGCGTCGAAGAAGAAAAACAGCAAATCGCCTTCAGGGGAGTTGCCCGCTTCCGAAGTGTTACCCCCGAAGGAAGAGCAGTTGCCACAGAAAAGACATCGGTAATCGTGTGATACAGCTCGTCTCTCGTCTTGTTCGCAGCTTGGAGATGCAACATGTTGTTTGAGTTGTCGGCGTTGTTTTGCTGTGCGGAGTTTGGTTTGGGTGCGCGTCAAGCCGCTGCTTTTAGTTGCATGCAGCGGAATGCCTGCCGGCACAGACTCTCTTAAAGAACCTGCTGAACTCCTCGACCAAGACACGGCTGATTCTGATGTTTTCTTTTTGTTTGGGTGTTCTGGGCGTGTGTTTTCTTCATGAGTGTTTGTGGTTTTGGCGTTGTCTTGTGATTTGTTTGTTTTCTGGTTGTTTTGGCGCATTGAGGGTTTGCCTAATTCCTGCTGAAGTAGTCTGGTCCTTGCACATCAGCCATGGCTTCCGCTCGTGTTTGGAGTTTCGAACCTTCGAAGAAGTCGCTAGATGCGGCATTCTGTCTTCCGTTGCCTGAGGCTCTGCGTAGACTGCATGAGGCTTTGCCTGAGAGGTCCAGTTACTCTGCCTGTTCCTTTTTTCCTTGCTGAATGTTCTGCCTGAGCTGCTGGTCTTACTGCTACAAACAACAGAAGTACTGCTCTTGCTCAGAAGCTTCGAAAGCTCGAATTTGCCGGCCTTGCTTGAGGGCTTGCCTTCCCTTGCTTGACGGTTTGCCTTCTCTTGCCTTGAGGCTCTGCCTGAACTGCTTGAAGGCTCTGCTGCCTTTCTGCTGAAATAGATCTGATTTTGATGTTCGAGACTTCGAAATGCCCATTTTCTGCCTGTCTGCTTGAATTTGATTTGCTGCCTGAGGGTGTCGTGCACGCACAAGCGAGGAGCATGGGAAAACTACGGTGGTCTCCGTTCAGAAACTGAGCGGGCTTGGAAGCTCTCAGAGCAGTTTTAGGCACTTTCAGGCAAGCAGGCAACAGGAACCTAACAGCGGATTACTAAGAAAAGATTGAAGGATAGGTGAAAGTGACTAGAAGCTGTCAGGTCGGCAAGGGCTAGCTGAACACAGCTTGGGCAGGAAGAATCTCGCGGTGATGACGGGTTGTAGCGGTGCCTTCAGACAAAATGGCTCGTACCGAAACAATAGACCTTACGTACGAAATAATCGAATTCTCAAGACCTGGGGGAAACAATTCTGGAAAATCAGATCAGAAGCAATCGATGTCCGGCTCTACCCAGAAAATGGGGCAATGCTGGACAAGGGCTTAGGCCGGCAAATCGGGCATCTTGGAGAGTGTGGCCATATCTTGGAATAGTCGAGCTCCGTTTCCTCTTCAACAATCTATGATTTGCCCTTCATTTGGAAGGGCCCGCCTCCATTCGAAACTTTTGGCTTGTGAGTTGCCAGTAAACCTTCCAGTCCATCAAAACACGCTCAAAAGCTACCGCAGAAAGGACACGCAGAACAGCGGAGAGAGTACTGCAAAACTGGTCGCCCATAAAAATCTCCAGGACACATGGCGTCAAGAGAACTATAGTGGCCTGGCAACCTCATCTTGCCACGAGGAATCATGCTCTAGGTATTCGACTGTTGCTGCACCAAAAAGGCAGTCAGACGACAGCCGATACATAAAGAGGAGACTGTGGCGGCCATCCGCTGAAAACCCAGCGCTATACAGTTCTTCTTCCGCCGCTTTCTCTGGAGAGCTGCAGTTTCTTTGATGGATTTCGGGGAGTTGTTACCGTCGTGCAACCAATCCATGCGCCTTTAGCAAGAACACATGCAAAACTATCGACATAAAAGGCGATAAGCCAATGGCGGGGCCTGCTGCGGCGCCCGAGTTTATCGGCTTGCGATGTAACGCAATAAAGGAATAGAAGTGCTGTGTACGCAATGGCTACGATGGCGCACTCGGAGAATTACGCCTCTCATTGCTTGTTCTTTTACTCTTTGTTTTCTCCTACCACCTTGAAGTCGTTTTGTTTGGTTGAGTATAGCTTGGCTCGAGACTTGAAACACTAAACATTATGCTCGAGTAGGTTCTTAGGCGTTGCTCTTTACTTACAGGATGGATGAATTGTTTCTGCTTCGATTTTCTCTTAGAATTGCTGCAAAGGCGAATGCTACAGTCAGTAACAAAAGGCCTAGTGTAATTGGTGCTGGGGCGAATCCCCAAGGAGTGAAGCTCAACAGTAGTCCGATCATAGGAGTGAATAACAGGCTCAGACCAATGCTTAGGGCGACGCGTTCTATGATGCCCATGTTTTCGCTGCTGGTGGGGATTGGAAGCTTGTAGGGAAAAAGTGCTCTTACAAAGGCGTATCCAGGCAGAAACAGCATGAAAACGAGAGCCAGAACTTGGCGAACATAGGTCAGAGGATAAGCGTTTTCACTAATCGAGAACACAGCTACGGCAGAAGCTTCGGCTATTGCTAGAGTTATCCAATACCAGACTATGTCATTGGAGAGAAGGTAGTTTTTCGAATGCAAAAACGATGGTCTCGTCTTGTTCGCAAATGTCAATCTGTTCTCGTTTTCTAGCTGAATTATTAGATTTGTGATTTCCTTCTCGGGCAAGGCAGTCTTTTCCTTCATGAGGACTGTAAGTTGTCGAGTGGTCTCTGGTTTCTGTATTTCAACTGTCTCTAGGATGACTCCTTTGTTTTGGCTCTTGCTACGTTGGATATTGATTGAGTTTGAATTTCTCTTTAAAGGACAATCTATGGGTTATTTTCCGCCGGAACACTTGGGTTTCCTTTAACCAGTACTACCGGCAGGTTATTTTCCGGATGCGGATAGACCAGGCTCTGGGCGCCAAAGGTCGCCGGATTTGTGAGCGTCTGCCAGTCGGGAACGGTGCTCAACTCCGCACCGACCCGGTTCAGACCGAGGCCGAGTGAGCCGATCCAGACGGTCAAGGCACCTTGGAGATCGCCCAGCACGGGGACGAGGCTGCCAGGAGCCGGAGCCTGTGCCATCTTGATGCAGCGAAAAGCCCAGGCCAGTTCGTCGCCGGTGACAAAGGTGCCTAACTGCAGGATGCGCAGGATGGCTGCAGCGATGAATACCAAAGGCCAAAGCAGAGGTTCCCAGGGCAGTGGAGGGGCAGGCTGCGCTGGGGTTGTGTTGGCTTTCATTGAGCGCTCCTTGGGCCTCAGGTCAGGTGCTCAGGAACCCACTTGGCGGGTATAGCCCTGGCAGCGATGACTCGTGGCGGTCGGGCAGGCAACATCGACAACCCTGCGCACCGGTAACGAATTGC
>JBHGBG010000029.1:0-30636 GCA_041946875.1 Bathyarchaeia archaeon | reverse complement strand
CACTTCTCAAGGCAGACCACATCCTCGGCGCCGCCCAAGTCCTAGTAGAATCGGAGGAGGGTGAACGGCTTGGCTACACGGGAGACTTCAGGCTCGACGGCACACCCGTGCTCGACTGCGACACCTTGGTTGTGGAGTCGACTTACGGCAGCCCTATGTGCAGGCGGAACTTCGACGTTGACATCCGCAGACTCCTCGTCAGCATGGTTGAGGAGAGACTCAAGGACGGCACGGTCTACGTCTTTGGGTACCACGGCAAACTCCAAGAAGTCATGGAGCTGCTGCACCGCGCCGACGTCACTGTGCCGTTCGTCATGCCCGAAAAGGTCTACCAGATTTCGAAGGTTTGCGAAAGCCATGGCATGCAGCTCGGCTGTCTAACGCAGTCAACAGCTAAGGGAGCCAAGGAGTTGCTGGGTGAGAACCTGCCTTGCGTGGCGTTCTACCACATGAACAGCCGCGGAGCCGTCGGGTTCAACGCGCACCGCATTTGCGTCAGCGGTTGGGAGTTCCGTAGCCCCTGCAGGCGCATCGGCGAGAAAGAGTACATCGTTGCCTTGAGCGACCACTCGGATTTCTACGGACTGCTCGAGTACGTTCGCCGGGCCAAGCCCAAGCACGTCATCACGGAGAACCACCGCATGAGCCACGGAGACACGTTGGCGCGGGAGATTAGCAAGCGGCTGGGAATCCCCGCTGTAGCCTTGCCCTCACGATTCAGCAGTTGAGGGCGCTCAACAATACTGCTGAGAAGACCGCTAGCGGTGGAAAGTACACTAAACAAGTGAGAGAAGGACTCAGGTAGAGACCTGTACACGATGGTGCTATGACTTTGCGAAAACGTATCTCCAAGGCACAGCGATTATGTTCCCTAAGATGGGAATGAGCAACCACTCCAAGGTCGTTATCATTGCGAATGATGGCAGCGTTCCGGCGACAGCCCTCGGAACGACCAGAACCAGAATCCAAGCCGATTTATAAAATACTTCAGCCACCAAAACCGGTGCAAATTTCAGAGGCGAACGCAGACCAAAGATTGAAAGGACCCCAAGAGTGAACCATACGCTGTAGGCAACTCCAGCTATCATCGGTTCTTGCGTAGGAAAGCCCATGAACGACTCGGTTGCGCTCGGCGTGATAAGAAGTGCTAGGCCAAAGACTCCAGCGAAAACAGCAGTTAAACCATACATAATACGCATCCAATTTGGATGATACTTGACCCCTCCGATTTCTCGTGCCAATCTTTCACCTCCTCCCCTTGGTTCAGACTTAAAACCAGATTCCATCTATCTTATCAATCGCAATTTAACTTTTTCTGATGTACCCATGAGTTAACTACCAGCCAGCATGTGGCAGAAGGAGGATTCCTTCCGTTAATTCTCTTTCAGTCTCGCTTCTTTTTGGCTTAAGACTTCAGTATCACTCTCAGCTAAGACTTAAAAGCGCATTCCACAATCTCTGAGTCTGGTGAAAGCATGAACAGGACTTCCGCCATCTCAGGCTTCTACAAACTCACGCCAAAAGAGCGACTGGAAAAAGTCAAAGAATTCGCCGACCTAACCGAAGAAGAATGCGCGACGCTGCAGAACACGGGCGCGCTGCCCATGCAGACGGCGGACCGCATGATCGAGAACGTCGTCGGCGCCTTCCCGGTGCCGCTGGGCATAGGCGTAAACTTCCAAATCAACGAACGCGACTACCTCATTCCCATGGCAATCGAAGAACCCTCGGTCGTAGCTGCGGCGAGCTATGCGGCGAAGATGGCGAGGGACGGCGGAGGCTTCCACACCAGCAGCACGGCGCCCGTGATGATCGGGCAAATCCAAGTCGTCGGCTTGAAAGACCCCGACGCCGATAGGCTTCGCGTTCTGGAAACTAAACAAGAAATCTTGAAGAAAGCCAACGACCAGGACCCAGTGCTCGTCGCTGCAGGAGGCGGAGCCAAAGACTTAGGCGCCAGAGTCATAAGCACATCGCGGGGCCCCATGCTCATCGTCGAGCTTTTTGTGGACTGCAGGGACGCCATGGGCGCCAACGCTGTGAACACTATGGCCGAAGCCGTCGCCCCCATGGTAGAGCAGCTAACTGGCGGACGCGTAGTTCTGCGCATAATCAGCAACCTCGCAGTGAAGCGCTTGGCAAGAGCTTGGTGCGTGGTGCCCAAGGAATCGGTCGGCGGCGAAGAAGTCGTCGACGGCATAGTGAACGCCAGCGCCTTCGCCGAGGCAGACCCGTACCGTGCAGCTACGCACAACAAAGGCGCTTTGAACGGCATCATAGCCGTCGTACTCGCCACGGGCAACGATCACCGCGCCATCGAAGCGGGCGCGCACGCCTACGCCGCCAGAAACGGCGCGTACACGGCGCTTTCCAAGTGGGAGAAGAACGCGAACGGCGACCTTGTGGGTTCAATTGAGCTGCCTATGGCAGTGGGCTTGATAGGCGGTGCGGTGAAGACTCATCCAACAGCAAGAATTGCCGTGAAAATCCTCGGCGTCAAATCGGCAAATGAATTTGCCGAGGTTCTGGCGGCTGTTGGCTTGGCTCAGAATCTGGGAGCGCTGCGCGCTTTGGCGCACGAAGGCATTCAACGGGGGCACATGTCGCTTCATGCACGAAATATCGCGGTGCAGGCTGGTGCTACTGGCATGCTCATCGACCTCGTGGCGGAACAGATGGTAAGGGAACGCAAGGTTCGAGTGGACAGGGCTAAGGAGATAATCTGCGACATAAATTCGCACATGAACGAGTAGCTGCCGTCTGCTGATGAGGCGAAAATTGAGCTAAACACAGATGTTATTATCACGCAACTGCTTGCAGATGTCGCAGAAAGAGTCGTTGAATTCGTCGTAGCTCATTTCAGATGCCGCCATTCGTTCTGCTGCTTTTTCGGCAGCTTTCTGAATTAGGGGTGCAATTTGTTCATAGTTGGGGACATCACGGAAGCCGCGTTTGCTGTTGATGTACTGACTTATGGCGGCTTGAGTGGTACCGAGTTTTTTGGCTGCCTCCACCTGGGTGAATTTGTGTTTCTTGGTAAGTTCTCTGGCGACTGCGCTTCGGTAAATAGGTAGAATTGAGTGGGCGACGCGTTCGCATGAAAGTGGCATATGTGGGTTTATATAACACTCTTATATAAGAGTGTGCGTCTGCACGTGCGTTCTGCGTACTTGCGATGCGAAATCACTCATGTCGTATGTTATAAGACATATATACCCAGGAACGCACACTATTACGGATATAACCTCGGGTGAAGGCATGAAGGCGTCCAAACTCGAATTGTACATAGCAATCCTCGAGTCGCTGGCTCACCGTGGACCCTTAACCCTTGCCGAAATCGGCACTGAAACAGACCTTAAAAAGCCTAAACGCGAATCCATCAGCGTAGAGCTGCTGTTGAAACGCGGTTTAATCCGGGTGACCACGACTGAGGGAAAACAAGCAGTGTACGCGATTACCGCCCGAGGACTGAACGTTCTCAAGTACTTTGGGCGCATGAACGAGTCATTACCGTTCAAAGGAAAGCCAGAGGAAAACGGCAACCCTTGCAAAGACGCGAGAACCAAGTTTTGAAAGAACTACTCCAGCCAAGAGTTCACTACGCACTTAAGCCTACATAAAAGGGGGCTATAGTCTGTTCCGAGCAACAGAGCAGCAAACTGATAGACTAGGTTATTAGGCGCGAAGTCGAAACAACAACATCAACGCACGAAACAAGGCGAAGGAACTTGCCCAAACCCGCTTTCGGTCTCTCCATGCTCTATACGCTTAGCAGACCTTTTAGCATCATGCTGCAGGAACTGCGCAAGTCACCGACCAAGCATGTTGAAATCGTGGATGAAGGATTACACGCTCTGAACAAGAGGCGCGTTGCTCAACTTGGCGAGATCGCAGCAAGCCATGACTTGAGACTTTCTATGCACGCTCCGTTCGCAGACCTGAACATTGCGTCGCCAAGCAAGCCCATACTCAACGCCACCATGAAACGGCTCGAGAAATCCCTCGCATACGCCGCGAAACTCAATGCTTACCTGTGGGTCTTCCACCCAGGCAACAAATCAGGCATCAGCTCATTCTACCCGGAAGAAGACTGGAAACAGAACCTTCAAAGCAGCCGCAAACTCCACACCATCGCAGAAGACTACGGTGTGGCCATCGCCATGGAGAACCTCCCAGAAAAATACAACTTCATCCTGACCAGCTCCGAAGATTTCATGCACTTCTACGAGGAAACCAGCCTGAACGACATCGGTATCGTCCTCGACACAGGACACGCAAACCTCGAAAACCAAATCCAACCCTTTCTCCAGCAGCTGTCGCAGAAAATCGTGCACATCCACGTCAGCGACAACCACGGTACAGTGGACGAACACCTGGGGTTGGGGCAAGGCAACGTAGACTGGCAGAGATTTGCGGCAACCCTGAAAGAGATCAGCTTCTCAGGCACAATTCTAACCGAATCAGTCTACAACGCAAAAGAAACACTCCAAAAACTAACGCAGTTATTCGCCTAAAGGCAGCTTAAGCTCCAGAAAATCCGAAGCAACCTGCACGTTGTCAAAAACCTTCCGAGCCTGCTCCAACAACACGCTAACGTCCGTGTACCTCGCACTCACATGCGTCAAAACAAGGCTTTTGGCACCTGCAAGCTTGGCTTCTTCAGCCGCTTGGCTCGGAGTAGAATGCCCATCCACCTCGGCCTTGTCAGCTAATGCGTCATCGAACGTGGCTTCGTGGACTACCAAATCCGCGTTGGCAGCAAAAGCTGCAAACTCGGCGAAAGGTCTCGTGTCACCGGTGTAGACGATTTTTCTTCCCTTCCTCGGCGCATCCGTGACATCCGTGGGCTTCACGACTCTGCCGCGGGGCAATATGAACGGTTCGCCATGCTGCAGTCTACCCCATGCTGCTCCTTCTGGAACCCCAAGTTCTCTGGCTTTTTCGGGGTGGAACCTTCCTGGACGCAGTTTCTCCTCGAAGCAGTAAGCGAAGCTTTGGACGACATGGTTCGATTTCGCCGCTTTCACCGTGTACTCTTCTTCCTCGCAAACGACGCCAGCATTTTCGACCTCGTGGACCTCTACGGGAAAGGTTAGAGCGTACTGTAGCGTTTCCTGCATGCAGCCCAGAAAAGCCGTTGTACCCTTAGGAGCGTAGACTTCAACGGTGTGTTTCCTGTCCATCAAAGCCATGGTCTGCAGCAGACCAGGCAACCCGAGGATGTGGTCACCGTGCAGGTGCGTTATGAAGACTTTCAGCTTCTTGTGGAAACCCACCTTCGCTAAAACCATCTGCCGTTGCACGCCTTCGCCGCAGTCGAACAGGACCTGCTCGTTCCCACGCTGCATGAGCACGGCTGGCATGGCTCGCTGACTCGTCGGCACCGCACCAGCCGTTCCAAGGAACAGCACCCTAATGCTCAACGCTTTCAGTTCTCCTTCTTCTGGAACACCGCGATTTCCCGTGTCAGGGTCCGATGCACGTAGGCGAAGTGCGACTCCACATGTCGGTAGCCGAAAGATTCGCCGATTCGCGTGATGCCTAGAGTCTTGGGTGAAGCAATACAAATCCGTTGTCCCCTTTCCAAGAGAGAAAACGCTGAGGACAGTACCCCTTCGACGATGGCTTTCGTGCTCGACTTCAGCGTGGTTGCGCTTCTGCCGTAGGGTGGATCGGTGACGACGCAATCTACCTTGGTTAGTGGTGGTTTTCGTGCGTCAGCCACAACTAGACCTTCAGCCGTTTGCCCGAAATGCTTGAGGTTTCGGTTTGTGCCTACCACCATGCGTCTCTGAACATCGAGTCCTAAGGCTTTGCAGCCCATGAGTGAAGCTTCGAGTATGGTCGTTCCTGTGCCGCAGAACGGATCCAGCACCGTGCTGCCTGTTTTCGCGTGTGCCAGGTTGACCATGCAGCGTGCCATCTTGGTGTTCATGGCTGAAGGGTGGAAGAAGGGTTTCTTGCGTGGTCTGCGTTCCACGAAGGGTTTCGGCTGGATTTCTGCGACCTTTAAGCCGAAGACGAGTTTGCCGTTTGTGAGCACGCCGAAGAACGTCTTGTCCGATTGACGCAGCTTGACCTTGGCTTTGGGTGCGTTCTGGAGTATGAGTGTGCCGAGTTGTCTTTCGAGCCGCATTGTGTCGTCTTTCGTGGAGTACTGTTTGATTCTGCGGATGCGCACCTCGAACGTTTCGCCTTCTGCCAAGATACTTGTGAAATCCACATTTTGTGCGGCTTTGGCTATGGCTTCGTCGGTGGCCTGGCAGGTGAAGAGTTCTTTTGCCATGATTCGTGTGTAGGCGCTTCTGCGTTGAATCTGGTGGATGCTTTCTGCTTCGGTTTCTAAGCGCACTGTCTGATCGAGTTTCTCGATCATGCGGTAAGGGTATCCTTCGGTTTCAAGAATAGCTTTCAGTTCGGAAAATGAGAGTGATTCGAATTCGCCGCTTATGAGGAAGAAGAGTCTAGCCACTGTAGAGCGCCTTCAACTCTTCTGCGATGAGGGGTGCCAGCGAAACTTTGCTGGCGTGGCTGGGCACGCTGTCTGTGGCGACGATTTCATCCACATCTGCGTCTAGGATGCGTTTTTCTGCGTCGCCGATGAGCAAGCCGTGGACGCATGCGGTGTAGACTTTTTCTGCGCCTTGTTCTTTGAGGATTTTTGCGGCGCCCACGATGGTTCCGCCTGTGCTGATGATGTCGTCAAATACGATGACGGTTTTGCCTTTGACGTTGAGTCCTTTGCCCGTTTGGCTGGTCTGTCCCGTGTGCCTGTCGCGTTGCTTCTCCAGATGTCCTGCTTCGCCTTGAAGAACCTCTTGCGCTTGCTGTGCGATGTACATTGCGCCTTTGTCTGGTGCGAGTGCGAACGCTTTCTTTATGCCTTTTTGGACGAAGTGGTTCGCCAGGAGTGGGATGGCGGATAGGGTTTTAGCTGGGAAGGGAAATCGACATAGTGCTGCTTCTGCGTGGACGTTGACGGTTACGAGTTGGTCGATTCCTGCTGCGTGGAGCATGGCGGCGATGGTTTCGATGCTGATGGTTTCGCCTGGAAGGAAAATCTTGTCTTGCCTTGCGTAGGCAAGGTATGGAACGATGGCTGTGACTTTCTTGGCTCCGTTGCGTTTTGCTGCTGACGCCATAAACGCTAGCTGCATCAGATGTGTGTCCTGCGGAGCGCACGTGGTCTGCACGATTGCCACGTGTTCGCCTTCGACGTTGCCGTCTAGGCGGATGTAGCTTTCTCCATCTGGAAAAACCCTGTGTGCGGCTGGAACCAACCCGATTCCAGCTAGGGTTGCGATTTTTTCGCCTAGCTCGCGTGAAGCTGGACCTGGAACAAGCTTCATTCTGTGCTACCTCGTGTTTGCGCGTGATTCTATGCTTTGTGTTGAACGCTATTTAACCTTGCCATTGGTTTTTGTGCTCTGGTGTTCGAAGCGTTCATGTTTTCTGCGGGGACTGGCGCTCGGTGCAGTCTATAGCCCCTCTATATATAGAGGAAGCTTGGGTTCTGGTGACTTCGTGGGTGGTGGGAAAAGTGTTAACGGTCGGGTGACGGTTTCTCTGTGTTTGTCCGCGGTCGTTTTTGTTTCTAGTATAGAAGTAGTTGTGGCGGAACTCTTAGCACTTCTTCAAAGAAAACCCCAGGCAAGTTGCTGCTTTCTTTGTTCAGGCTGGCGTTCTGCTACTGAGCTGGAAGTGGCAGAAGTGCAACAAGCCGACATAACCCAAGAGCTAGGACCTCCTGTGATTGGGACCCGCTTGGGTTTGCGGTTGGGAAAGCAGCGACCTGGTTGGGTTGCTGCGAACGGAACCGTTGAGGATTGCCTAAAGGGAGAACGCTGTCTTGCGGATGCGCGGTCAGTTAAGAGAACCCCATTTGCCGTCCCAACTAACCGTCTAACGGCTCAGTGCACTCTCAGCATTCCCGCAGTATCACCCGAAAATTAACAGTCAAAACCATCATCCACAAAGTTACCAGAACCGAAGCTTGGGGTGACTTCTGGTTTCAACTTCACGGTGACGGCGCTGCTCGGCGACTTCGCTATCTGACTCGAAAAGCCGGGTTCGTGTTGTCGGGGGTTTCTTGTTCAGCTCATGCCTCTGGCAGAGTCTCCGTGCTTCGTACACCGTCGAGTCCGTTTATTTCGCCCGTGACCCGCCTCAACTCGGCGTAGTCCTTCGCTTCCACGAAGATGACTACGTCGAAGCGCCCGAACGTCGAATAAGCCTTCCTCAACCAGGCGAATTGCTTTACGCTGGATATGATAGCGTCTGCCTTCGTCGGCACCACTTTCAAAAGTATGCAAGCGTTCAACATTCCGCCCTACCTCAATGCTTGATTTCGACGAGGGTCTCGGTGAAAACAACGCCCGCAAAGTTGCCCATCCGCAGCACCGTGGCGCTCAACTCCTCCAGACTTGAGGCTTCGAGATCTACGACCACGTCGAACCGTCCGAGGGTGGGGAAGATTCGGCGAACGCCCCGCAGCCGCTGTAGGAAGCCGACGACTTCATCGAATTTTCCATGCTGAGTTCTCATTAACACGCATGCAGATAGCAAGGACACTCATCTGGGATACATCTTGGCTGTTTCGGCTTTTAACTGTTCGCAGAAAAGCAGCGTCAATATGGCGATAGCGGCAGTATCTTGCCGTTTTCAAACAGGACAGCCTTGCCGACCCAAGATAACTCGCCGTTGCGTTGTATGAGCGCTGAACCTTGAGCAAGGGCAAACACCCGCCCTCTCATCGACAGATTTGTGAGTGAGGCATCGGCGGATGGTCGGTAGTGAGCCTTCACGCTAAAGTCAACCAGCCCCAAGCCTCGAACAGTCTTGATGTTGCGGCTGTACCTGTTACGCACGAGGCACCATCTGCCCAAGGCCATCGCACCCGCGCTTCTCCCAACGACGACCCCGCTGTAACTGAGCAAGAGCTTTTCGACGCCTTTCTTTCTTAGCCTTTCAACCAGCGCGGTGACCTGCCCCCCTGTCAGGTAAACCAAGTCAGATTTCTCCATCTTCTCTGCAATTTCCTCCGAGGAATCCGAGTACTCTGCGAAGTCAACCGTGTTCGCGCCTAGGCTCCTGAAGTAATCAAACAACCGCTTCCTCCGCTTGAACTGACGGTCAAATGACGCTCTCGCCCACTGAAAAACCAACACCGATGGTGCCCCGCCGACGTCTTGGAACGCTCGTGCGTTGATTTCTTTTGCGTCGCGTTTGACGATGTTTTCTCCGCCCAGAAAGTACAGCGTCGCCATACGCCTACTCAACGTACAAATAGTCTTATAAGGCATGCAGGCTGAGTACCAGCGATGCACCATGCCGCTCAAAGGATACTCAGAGTACAAAGCCAGAGAATTCTGCAATGACGTAAAATGTCCTGTGCAGGAAACGCTGAACACACTCAAGGACGAACCCGAAGCCTACGAGCTCATTAGGCAGACGTGCCGCGCGGCGTGCCGCTTTACCACGTGGCAGTTTCACCACTGGCTCATAGAGAAAGGTTATTTAATCGTGAAACCCAAAACCTCCACGGAGCGATAGTCATGGAATGGGGAATGAAAAACCGATTAGGCAGATTAATCCAACCTGATGGCAAAGCCCTCTTCTTGCCGATAGACCACGGCTATTTTCAGGGACCCACTCACTGCCTCGAGAAGCCAGGCGAAACCATAAAGCCCATTTGGCAGTACGCAGACGCCCTTATGCTCACACGCGGAGTGCTGCGGAACTGCATCGACCCTGCCCTGCCCAAGCCGATTATACTGCGGGTGTCCGGCGCGGTAAGCGTAATCGGCGACCTCGCAAGCGAAAGCATCGTAACCTCCGTCCGCGAAGCTGTCAGGCTCAACGCCGCTGCCGTTTCCATGTCCGTTTTTGTGGGCACCAGCGGCGAAAACAAAAGCCTCACGAACCTCGGCAAGTTGGTTGACGAATGCGAAGACTACGGCATCCCCGTCATGTCCGTCACCTCGGTCGGGAAAGAACTGGAAAAGAGAGAAGCCCGGTACCTCGCCCTGGTAGCTCGAATCTCCGCCGAGATAGGCGCCCGAGTTGTCAAGACATACTACTGCAAGGACAATTTCGAGAAAGTTGTCAACGGCTGCCCAGTGCCAGTGGTCATAGCAGGCGGACCCAAAACCGAGACGCAGAAGGAAGTGTTCGACTTCGTCTACGACGGCATACAAAAAGGCGCCATAGGCGTCAACTTGGGCAGGAACGTTTGGCAAACCGAAGCCCCAGTCGCAGCCATCCGAGCCCTCAAAGCTATAATCCATGAAGGCTATAACGCCAAAGAAGCCAATGACCTCTACGAACAAATCAAAACAGGCAAAGCGTAACCTGCGCCTTTCCTTTTCTTGGTGAGTTTCCGATGCTTGTTGCCATGTACTACAACAACAAAGATGTCCGCATACAGGAAATGCCCGTTCCAGAAATCGGCGACGACGAATTTCTCCTGAAAGTCATGGCTTCAGGCATCTGCGGCAGCGACGTGACCGAATGGTACCGCGTACCCAAAGCCCCCCGCGTTTTGGGGCACGAAGCCACGGGCATCGTCTGGCGGACAGGAAAGAACGTGGCGAGCGTGAAGGTCAGGGACCGCGTTTTCGTGTCGCACCATGTGCCGTGCAACACCTGCCGCTACTGCCTCCGCGGGCACCACACCGCCTGCGAAACCCTGCACACCACGAACTACTATCCAGGCGGCTTCGCGCAGTACGTGCGAGTCCCGCGAATCAACGCGGAGCAAGGCGTCTACAGGCTCCCAAACGGCATGTCTTTTGAAGAAGGCACATTCATCGAACCCTTAGCCTGCGCCGTGAGGGGACAGCGAATCGCTAATGTCCAAGCAGACGACTCCGTGCTCATAATCGGCGGCGGCTTGGCAGGCATACTCCACGCGCAACTGGCGAAAGCAAACGGCGTCCAAAATGTCATCGTGGCAGACGTAAACCCCTACAGGCTCAAGATGGCGGAGGAGTTCGGCGCCGACCACACCATAGACGCCAAGGCGAACCTGCCTCGGAAGCTTAAGGAAGCCAACGATGGACGCCTCGCCGACCAAGTCATCACCTGCACAGGCGCCACACAGGCTGCTCTAACGGCGCTGGAGTGCGTGGACAAGGCTGGAACCATCCTGTTTTTCGCCGTGCCCGACCCATCCGTGCGGATTCCGCTGCCCATCACGGAGTTCTGGAGAAATGACATCACGCTGAAGACAAGTTATGGCGCGGCGCCTCGAGACCTAGCGGAGTCGCTGTCGATTCTTGCGGCGAGACGGGTGAACGCGCTGGGTATGATTACGCATAGGTTGGGCATAGAGCAGGCGGCGGAGGGGTTCAGACTCGTCGCAACCGCGGGAGAATCACTCAAAGTCATCTTGGAGCCAAACAGGACCTAGCTTCGCCGACGAAAGGGTTTAATGGCGGCTTCAGACTATCTTCCATTGTACTTTTCAAAACACTAAAGTCTCAAGGGAAATGTCTGCCGCATGTACGAGTGGTTCGTATTCGCCTCCGCCTGGCTGATTCCCTGGTTCGTGCTATACGTCGCCAAGTCCAACCTCAGACGGGAGATGCTCTGGGTCAGCGCCTTCACCGCGCTCACGGGCTTCACCGAGCCGCTGTTCGTTCCGGCCTACTGGAATCCGCCTTCCCTGTTCAACCTTGCTTCCACGACGCGATTCGACATCGAGAGCTTCATCTTCACCTTTGCCATAGGCGGCATCGGCTCAGTCCTGTACGAAACGGCACTGAACGCTAAACACGAAAGAATACTCGCCAAAGAACGCGCCGAAAGGCGGTGGCTGCACCTTGCCTCCCTCGCTATGGCTCCGGTCGTCTTCGTCCTTCTGTTCCTCGCTGGGCTGAACCCGATTTACTGCGCCGCAGCTGCCATGCTCGCGGGCTCCGTTGGAGCCGTCGCGTGCAGACCTGACTTGGCGAAGAACACAGTTATGGGCGGCGTCTTGTTTACGGGGCTGTACTTCGCGTTCTTCCTCTTCATCAACCTGCTGTTTCCCACGTTCGTCACGTCATGGAATTTGGCGGCTCTGTCGGGGGTTCTGGTTGTGGGCGTTCCGTTGGAAGAGTTGATGTTTGCGTTCACGTTCGGGATGTTCTGGTCAGGAGTGTACGAGCATGTTAAGCGTTACACGCTGCAATAGTCCAGTGCTCTTAGAGGGACCAAATCAGTTAATAGCCTTGACCGCCATTTATCGTCTAGGAACTGCGGATGAGTTTCTATGGTTGAGTTTCTCGGCATCGACATCATACGATGGCTCGAACTAGCCCTAGCCATCGCTGGAACGCTCATAGCAGCATACGTGGCTTCATGGCTTACGGCGCGAATCCTTGAAAAATCGGGTTCTCCAGCCGAGAACATCAAGAAAAGCCGAAGGATGGCGAAGTACGCTGTCTACGTCATGGGCGCAGTCGTGACGCTGTTCTACTTTGCGTTCGACATCATAGGCGCCCTCGTTGGACTTGGTATCTTCGGCATAGCCGTAGGCATCGGCTTGGGTACGGTTCTGGGCAACATCGTAGGCGGCGTAGTCGTGCTGTTGGACAAGTCTTTCAGGCTCGGCGACGAAATCAGAGTCGGCAACTTCGAAGGAAAAGTAGTCAAGGTTGGCATCCAAAGAGTTGTCCTCGAAGGCAAGGACGGAAACGCCATCTTCGTCCCGACGATTTTCTTCTTATCCAACCCAGTCTCCCGAAAATGCGGCGACTTCAAGCCGACCGAGTGCAAAGACTGACCGCTGCCTCGTGGCGGGAAAGCAACAGTTATTTATGGCAGACCCCGACAACTCAATGAGCAGGTGCACCCGATGAGCGACGAAAGAGAAGTCCGCGTGTCCAAAATCAAAGACGGCACAGTCATCGATCACATCAGCGCAGGCTACGCCCTAGACGTAGTCAAAATTCTGGGCATAACTGGTCACGAGAAACAAGTCATGACCATAGCCATCAACGTCCCCAGCAAACGCCTCAGAGTGAAGGACCTCGTCAAGATCGAGGGACGCGCCCTGAACACGCAGGAGGTCAACCGCATCGCCCTCGTGGCACCCAGAGCCACCATCAATATCATTAAGAACTACGCAGTGGTCGAGAAACTCGAAGTCCAGCTGCCCAAGGTCATCGAGGACATCGTCAAGTGCATCAACCCCACGTGCATAAGCAACGCAGCCGAACCCATAGCGGCGAGGTTCCACGCCGAGAGCGAGGACCCGCTGCTCCTGAAATGCTACTACTGCGGCTACATTCTTGAGAAGTCGGATGTGCTACGCCAGTTCTAGCTCTTGCCGCCCGAGGCGTCTAGCTCGGCGTGCGCTAGACGCAGCAGCCGCTTAAAATAGGCTTTTCCCAAAATCTCACCGCCTTTTGTGGAGTCAGCTACGGAGACGGCGGGGCATTCCAGCGTCACGGTGAAAACGGGCGTCCCGTCTTCAGCAGCTGACAGCTCAAACGGGTAGAACCTACAAACCAATGGTCTTGCCTCGTATATGCCGCAGCGGTTGTTCTGGTGAAAGAGGCATTTACCGTTCGCCGAGTTCTTGCGCAGCTCATAAACGTATGGAGACTTGCCGTCCAAGGTTTGGGTGAAGTCGGCGATTTGCTTTCCTGTTTGCGCGGCGATGCGTTCCGCATCAGACCTGAGGAGCAGGATGCGCCGTGTTTTGGTTGGGGTGTCTCCGCAGCAGATGCCGCAGTCGTTGCAAGCGAAGCGCATACATTTGGGATAGCTGAATTCGACCATTCTTCGGTCAGCCTTTTCTTCTGCCGTGGAGCTGGATAAAAACCCTAGGCGCCTGTCCATCGCAAACTCATGTTGAGGACGCCTCATTGCCTTTGCGGTGTCCTTCGCCGTACTGAAAGGGCCTGCCCAAATTCCTTGCTAGCTTCCACTTGAACATCTCGTCCATGTCTACAGTGGGGCACGCGAGTCTGCTGGCGTCGAGCACGTAGAAGATGACGTCCACGAGTTCCTCGGCGATTTTTGCTTCGGGTTCGCCCTTTTTCCAGGCGTCGCTGGCTTCGCCGAGTTCGATGAAGGCAAACAATAGCTTTTTCGGAATGTCTTCCTTCTTGTTGTAGAAGCCTTTCGTGAGGACGAGGTTCTCGATTTCCTTCTTCATCTCTTCAAGATGCATGCCCGCTTCTTCCTTGCTTTGTCTGCTGACAGAATCCAAAGGCTGTTCATTAAAGCTTCGGCGCTTCTTCAGCCGCTGGTTGCCTTTGCCCTGATTCTCGGCAGAATTTCCTTTTGCATCTGAGCCACCCCGAACGTCGTCATTCTGAACCTGTCATCCTCGGATTTTGCCACCATGTCGCTCTTGACGAGTTCGCCTAAGCGGGTGCTGGTTATCTTGCCGCTCTTGCCTAGCTTCGCCTGCAACTCCTCCTTCGACAATGAGTCGCTCTGCAGCAGGTTTAGCTTGTGCCCAAGATAGCTGGCTAGAAGCCACAGCGCGAGGGTTTCGTTGTCCGTCAGCCTGTTCTTCGGCGCTAGCACGTTTGAGCCTTCGGCTGAGAACGCGATTAAACCTTCGCAGTCTTTCGCCAGCGCTTGCATGTCGACGCTCAGCCAGAGCGCTTGTGCGACCTTGAATGAGGGAACGAGTTGGCTGAAGAACTTGTTCAGTATGAGCCACGCGTCTTCGGCGGTGCCTTCGAAAGACTGTTCTGCGCCCTTGTACTTGATTTGGACTTGGATTTTGTCGGTTTTTTCGGTCAATTCATCTTGCCTCTGAGCTTCGTCAAAATTTCTTCCTCAACCCATTTTTCGCCCTGAATCGTCAGCTTGAACTCAGGCTTGTTCGGGTCGGGCTTGAAAACCTGTCCCCGCTTGGTCATCTCGTTGAGTCGTGCGGGAACCATGCTCTTTATGCCACTGCTCTCCAGAAGTTTCTGAACCTGTGAAGCCGTGTTCTTTCTGTCCTCAGAAGCGTACAGTATCAGCCCGACCGCCTCATAGTGCGTGAGGTTCTCCCGAGTCACGATGACAGGGCCTTCGGTGGTGGGTTCGACGATGCCTTTCAGCTGGGCGCCCGAGGGCACAAGTCTGTTTGTGACGAATTCAGACAGTTTCTCCACGAAGTTCTCCGGAACGGATTCCAGCATGCTGATTATTTCCTGGGGCGTGTCGCCTTCGATGGTGACTTCGCCGAAGGGGGTTTTTATGTGTGCGGTTATGCGTTTCATTCTTTTTCGCCTCTTGAGCTTGCCTGTTTCTCTTCTGCCAAAATGTAGACGAAGCCTGTGTTCGTGTTCCAGCGCCGCACCATGCCCTTCTTGGCGAGCGTATCCAGTGCGGATGTCAGGACACGGTCGGT
Source organism: Bathyarchaeia archaeon (assembly GCA_041946875.1). Classification (GTDB taxonomy): domain Archaea; phylum Thermoproteota; class Bathyarchaeia; order Bathyarchaeales; family Bathycorpusculaceae; genus JADGNF01. The sequence continues at coordinate 15,293 of JBHGBG010000029.1, read as the reverse complement.
GTGCTTCAAGTCGTTTGCTTTCACCGCTTCCTTCAGCTCCTCTATGGTTCTGGGTCGCCACTTGCCCCAGTCGCTCTCCAGAATCCCAAGCACCGCTTTCTCAGCGCTCTCCGTCGCAGCGATTCTGGGATAATTCTGGGCAGGAACCTCCGGAACATTCTCAGGCTTCGGTGCCTCAGCTGTCTTCACGGTTATCGTTGCCACAGTCTTCGGCTTGATTGGTTCAAAAGCTTTGTTGATGTTGACTATCAGGTCTGGGAGGTTCTCCACCGTCGCCAGGACCTCTTCGCGGGTGCCTCGGAGCTCCACCTCGTACTCGCCGATTTTGACGCGCAGGGAGAAGGCTTCGTTCTTTTTGTCGGCTGCCTTTTTCTGCAAGCTCATCCCACGCTATATTCAGGTGTTTCGCTTTTTAGGATTTGCGACACGTTTGCGTCAAAACCCGAACCAATTGCGCAGATGTCTAGGGATTGTAGCAGGCGAGGAAGTGACCCTTCTTGACCTCGATGAGCCCTGGCTCTTTTTCGTGGCATTCCTTCTGTGCTCTGGGGCATCTGGGGTGGAAGCGGCATCCCGTCGGCGGGTTGATGGGGCTGGGTACCTCGCCGCGCAGAACTATTTTCAGGGTTTTCTTTTTTGGGTCGGGGATGGGCACTGCTTCAATCAGCGCCTTCGTGTAGGGGTGCATGGGCTCGTCGAACAGCTCATCGGTGTTGGCTGTTTCGACAATCTTGCCTAGGTACATGACTCCCACGCGTTGGCTGATTTGGCGGACACTGCTCAAGTCATGCGAGATGTACAAGTAGCTGATGCCCATCGTCTTCTGCAAGTCACCCAACAGGTTCAGAATCTGCGCACGGATGGAAACATCCAGCGAGGAAACGGGCTCGTCCGCCACGATGAATTCGGGCTCAACCGCCAATGCTCGGGCGATGCAGATGCGCTGCCGCTGTCCGCCGCTGAACTCGTGGGGATACCGCTCCGCGTGGTACTCCTCCAAACCCACCAGCTTAAGCAGGTCGTAGACGCGCTCTTTCCACTTTTCCTTGGGCAGGTGCTTGTGGATGACGAAGGGTTCGCTGACTATGTCGAAAACGGTCATGCGTGGGTCCAGCGAGCCGTATGGGTTCTGGAAGACCAACTGCATACGTCTTCTCAGCCGCAGTTTCTGTGCTTTGTCGGCTGACTTGAACTTTTCAACGACGTTCTCGCCTTCAAAGTGAATCTCGCCCGACGTCGGCTCGATGAGGTTGAGTATCAGCCTTGCGGTGGTGGTTTTTCCGCAGCCGCTTTCGCCTACGAGCGCGAAGGTTTCACGCCGCTTGATGTTGAAGGTGACGTTGTCTACGGCGTGGACCTGCCCTACCTCTTTCTTGAGCAGAACGCCTCTGGAGTACACTGGGAAGTACTTGACCAGGTTCCTGACTTCGACGAGGTTATCTTCCGCCAACGCCTGCACTCTCTCCTCTCAGTTGGATTTTTTGCCATTCATGGCACGCCACGTAATGTTCGGGCTCAACCTCCACTAGGGTGGGCACGGCTTCCTCGCAGCCTTTCTGCGCGTACTTGCATCGGGGGTGGAAGCGGCATCCCGAGGGCGGTTCGATGAGGTTGGGTATGTTGCCGGGGATTACTCGCAGGTCTTTCCTGATGTCCAGTCTTGGAACCGCCGCAAGCAAAGCCTCCGTGTAGGGATGCTTCGGTTTTTCGTAAAGGTCGGGAGTCCGAGCGATTTCACACACGTTCCCGGCATACAGCACGACAACGCGATTGGTCATTTTTGCAATTATGCCCATGTCGTGCGTAATCATCACGAGCGACATGCCAAGCTTCCTCTTCAAGTCATCCAACAAATCCAAAACCTGCGCCTGAATCGTCACATCCAACGCTGTTGTGGGTTCATCCGCGAACAGCAGAGTCGGCTCCAACGCTAGGGCTCGGGCGATTGCCACACGCTGCTTCATGCCGCCGCTGAACATATGCGGGTACTCACGCATACGTGTCTCCGCCTCGGGAATGCCCACGATGGTGAGGAGTTCGATGATTTTCTTCCTGCAATCTTCCTTGGACATGGGTGTGTGCGCCAAGAGGATGTCTCTCAACTGCGTTTCAATGTTGAAAACCGGGTTAAGTGAACTCGACGGGTCCTGGAAGATTATGGCTATCTGGTCGCCCCGTATCGTCTGCATCTCCTTCTCGCTCTTCGCCAAAAGGTTTTCGCCGTTGAATTTGATTATGCCTTCTATAGTTTTGCCTGGCTTCGGCACGATTCGCAACACCGAGAGTGCCGTGATTGTCTTCCCGGAGCCTGACTCGCCCACTAAACCGAGGGACTCGCCCTTCTTGACGTGGAAAGAAACGCCATCCACTGCCTTGACGACGCCCGCTTCAGTGAAGAAGTAGGTTCGCAGACCGCTGACTTCGAGCAGTACGTCGCTGTTTCTTGCCTCGCCCATGTCTTAGTCCCTCAACCTCGGATTCAAAGCATCTGACAACCCGTCACCCAGCAGGTTGAAGCCGAAAACAGTGAGCAGGATGGCTAAACCTGGGAAAACTTCTGCCCACCAGACGATGCGCATGTCCTGGAAGTTCAGCTGCAGGATTTGCCCCCAGGTTACGGCGTTGGGGTCGCCGAAGCCAAGAAAGCTTACCGCTGCCTCGGACAGGATGGCAGTTGCGATGGTTAAGCTCGAGACCACGATGATGGACGACAGGATGTTCGGCAAGATGTGCCTGAAGATTATCCTCATGCTGCTGGCACCCAAAGCTTTCTCTGCCTCGATGAACTCCAGCTCTCTCACCCTGAGGAACTCGCCCCTGACCATTCTGGCGTCGCCTGCCCAATTGAATACCGCCAGCACAAGGATGACTATGGTAAGGCCAATCGGAATGCTTATGCTCAGAAAATGCACCGTCGTCGCAGTGTTTGTAAGAGTGAAGATTCTAACGAACACGAGGATGAACAGGAATGCTGGGAAAACCAGAAACACCTCGGTTATGCGCATCAGGACATTGTCCACCCAGCCTCCGAAGTATCCGGCAACGGCGCCAACGACTATTGCTATGGCAATGGTTATGGCCGTAACCACAACCCCAACGTAAAGAGCATACTTCGCCCCATGCAGAATGTCGCTCAGAATGTCCGTTCCGCTTGCCGAGGTCCCGAACGGATACTGCGCGCTGGGCGGCATCCTTACATCACCCCTGTAAAACGGCTCCAAGGAGCCCTCAGGGTAGGGCGCGAGCAAGTCGCCGAAAATGCCCAGAAACACGATGAAGAGCACGATGACTAAGCCTGCAACGCCAGCCTTGTTCCTTCTGAACCTCCTCCAAGCCACCGCCCACTGGCTGGCTGACCTCCGCTTGCGCCCGCCCTTTTCCTCTTTCTCGCCGTTCGGTGTGACTTCTGACTTCAGCTCTTCCATGGTGCATCCTACCTGAGCCTAATCCGGGGGTCTATGTACACGTAGACGAGGTCCACGATGAGGTTAGCGATGAGCGTCATCACCGTGACAATCATCGTGATAGCCATGATGACGGGGAAATCCATCCGCGTGGTGGCCTCCACGTACCTTCGGCCAAGCCCCGGCCAGTTGAACACATACTCTGTCATCGGCGCGCCCGCAATCATGGCGCCTAACGCTATGCCGAGGAACGTAATTGTCGGGCTGATGGCGCTCTTCAAGGCGTACTTGTAGATTATTTTCCGTTCGCTGATCCCGCTGGCTCGGGCGGCGAGAATATAGTCTGATCTCAAGACTTCCAGCATGTTCGCACGAATCAAGCGAATGTTTTGCGCCAATGTAACGTAGACGAGGACAATCGTGGGCAGAATCAAGTGCGCTATATGGTCTAAGACGGGATTGCCCCACCACAATGCATACTGGGGCGCCACCGCGCCCTGGGAGGGCAGCCAGCCCAGTGTGAAAGAAAACACGATTATTAGTATAGCGCCAAGCCAGAAGGTCGGCATGGACACGCCGAAAAGCGACACCGACGTTATGGTGATGTCTCTCTTGGAGTACTGGTTTTTGGCTGAGTTCACGCCGATGGGTATGGAAATGAGGAACGCGATGACAATTGAGACTATCTGTAGTTCAGCGGTATACAGAATCCAGTTGCCGATTATCGTGTTGACATCTCCCGCCAAGAAGAGGGACTTGCCGAAGTTGAGACGCAGAATGTTCGCCAGCCAGTCTAAATACTGCACGGGAATCGGCTTGTCCAAACCATAATACGTCCTCAGCCCCTCAAGCGTTGTAGCGTCGATGTTTGGCCGCCCAAGCCTGATGAGGTTCAACGGGTCTCCGGCGGCATACATGGTCACGAAGGTGATTATTGAGATTCCTATGGCTACGGGAATCATGTACAGAAGTCTTCTGACTATGTACCTGAACATCGAGCTGCCCAACAGAGCCTTCAGTTTTCTTTTGGCACTTCCCAGTATAGGATTCAGCCGTCTCCCCGTGCTCAACACCAGGCCTCCTGATGAATGGTTTAGCTATGTATAAGGCAAATCCTACTTAAGGTTTTGCGGGAACCATGTATCGTCCTCGCCAGCGATGCAGCAAGATGGAAAAAGCTAATATAGGCTTTACACATGACAAGATGAGCGGAGAGATATTGGCAGGGGAGAAATGCATGAAAATTTTGAAAAAAACAGTTCTGTCAATAGCTATAGTCGCTCTGTTCCTTTCGACCTTTGCACCCTTAGCTTCCGTGACAGCGCAGAGTGAACCACTCTTCCACGTGACGATAATCGCACCTGGAAACGCAAACCTCATCAGGCGACAGTGGGCGCAGGTATTCGCAAGCAACCTGCAGCAGCTAGGCATCGACGCAAAAGTCGTGTACTTGGGTTGGGACCCGGTTTACGAGCGTGTGCTGACACCTGCTCCGGAAAGAGTTGGCTTAACATGGGACCAAGGCGGCTGGGATGTTCTGGCAATCGGCTGGACTCCTGGTCTTCTGCCTGAACCGCGTCAACTCTACTACGGAGGTGCTGGCTTTTTCGCTCCTGATGGTCAGAACTACCCTCTGTGGGATAATCCCGAATCCAACGCTCAACTGGACACCTTCATAACAGCAACCGACCCAGCTACACAGGAAGCAGCTCTCAAGGCGTGGCAGCAGATTTTCTACAACGATATGCCAGCGTCCCAAATCATGTACCAATCCGCCCCCGCAGTCGTTAATCCGCACATAAGCAACTGGTATAATCCAGCAGGAGGGGAAGGCTGGCTGTACTTTAATGCTCAGCCATATCCTGAACTCCTCAAGCGCGACGATGGCGTGACGCGAATTGTCTACTGCACAACCGGCGAAATCACCGACCTGTGTCCACCACTTTCCAACTCTTGGTATGACACAGTGATAAACGCCGTCGTCCACAATGGCTTGGCTCAAGCTTGGCCGTCCCTAGGCGCCGGTGAAGCAGCGGTTCCGGCTCTGCTTGAGTCGTGGACGCCTAGCGCAGATGGCTTCACTTGGACGTTCAAGTGCAGGCAAGGAGTGACGTGGCATGACGGGGCAGAGTTCACCGCGGACGATGTGCTGTTCTCTCTATGGGCGCTCATGAACTCGGAAGTAGCATCCCAATTCGTGGGCTACTACAAGAGCGTCTACGGAGACAAATGCACGTTCACGTACACAGACGGCACCTCAGTGACGCTGGGCGATGGAACGAAGGTGGGCAGCATCACAGCCACAGACAAGTACACAGTCGAAGCGAAACTCCCAGTGCTTGCTGGAGGTAAGCCTTTCGGCTACTTTGACCCCTACTTGCTAGGCTTCGCCAACAACATCATTCCAAAACACATCTACGAAAACCTCGCAGCAGCCGATTGGAAGACCTCGCCCTTCAACACAGGCCAAGGCTCAGTAACCATCGGCGGCAAGACATACACAGGACCCGTCGGCACAGGACCCTACATGTGGGACAGCTACGACCCCGTCGCACAAGTGGTACACCTAAAGAAGAACACCAACTATTGGAACAAAACCGGATTAGAAAGCATGGGTCTCTTCGGAATAACCGACTACTACATCCAGTTCGTCGCAGACAAGACCTCCGCGTTAGCATCTTTAAAGAACGGAGAGGTCGACATACTAGACGCCAACTATCAGATGCAGCTGGACATTCCCTCGATAGACCCATCGTGGGGCAGGGTGTTGCTCCAAGACGGCACGGGCAGACAGGAATTTGGCTACAACATGCGGCACCCAGTCTTCGGCACAGGAACAGACACCCCGCTGGGCAGGTCAGACCCAACAAGAGCAGCTGAAGCAGCAAGGCAAGTCAGAATTGCCTTCGATTACGCCATTCCGAGACAACTGATTATAGACAACCTCCTAGACGGCTTCGGACAACCAGGTGCAACCGCAATGTTGCCAACACAGCCTTTCTATGACAGCAGCATTGTACCGAGAGAGTACAGCCTGGCAAAAGCCAGAGAAGCTCTTGCAGCCGCAGGATACAGCGTGGCGGGAGTAACCCATGGACCCTTCAGCGCCTCGCTGTTTGTGGGCGGAGCATATCCGATTGCAGGCTACTTCGTTGACGCGGACGGAAACCCGATTGCAGGAGAGGCGATAGCTCTGATGGAAACTGCTGACAACTCAACCTACGAGTCCTCAGCCCATGTCCTAGCCAAAGCAACAACCGACCTCGATGGATTCTACAGTTTCGCTGCCATACCAACGACTGAGGGAGCGCATTATTACTACCTCTTCGACGGCAACGCTCCAGCAGGTTCAGAGTGGACCTACGTTGGACAAATCACGGTGTCAGCCCCACCCGCCGCCGTCGACGTAACCAGCATCCAGAACCAAGCAAGCACGGCAACGAACATCGCTTACGTGGCCATAGCCATCGCAGTCGTACTGGGCATTGTGGCGATAGCGCTCGCCATGCGGAAGAAGTAGATTTCCCTTCCCTCTTTTTTTCACTTTCCATTCTGCAGCACTAAAGCGCCAGCAGAGAAACCAATAGCGACTGCGCAAACAGCAGCGCACCCGCGAGGATGAACAGGTTTGCCCTTTTCTCGCCCTTCCGCAGCTTCTCCATCGACCATTCTTCGCCCGATTTAAAGACGTGCTCTCGGACCTTGCTGGAGAAAATCCCCGAACCAAACGCAACCAAGCCCCCGACTAAGAGGAGGATGCCTGACTCGAGGAACAGCACTTTCGAGAAGTACCGTGAAACAACGAGTCCTGAGGCGTCGAAGCCGAGCAGCAGCAGGACGCCGAAGAGACACAGGGTTACTGTCCATGTGACAGCGTTTGCCTTAATTATCCAAATGAGTGCATGTCGCCACTTTTCGCTCATCGTGCTCTCCTACTTCAGCTTTTGCCGTATCAACTCGCTGACTGTTTCGGGGCGCGCTCTTCCCCGTGCCTCCCGCATGACCATCCCCATCAGCATCCCGAAGGCGCCCTTTCCAACCTTCTCAACGGACTGCTTGTTCTCGGAGAGAATTCGGTCCACAAGCCGCTCCAGTTCCTCGGTTGACAGCATCCGCAAGCCCAAAGCCTTTGCGGCATCTTCGACCGTCTTGTCAGCGTTCCGCGAGAGCCAAGCAAAGACATCTACTGCAACCTCCTTCGCTAATTCGCCCGACCCGACGTGGCGAAAGATTTCTCGCGTTTGCGCGTCACTGACGTTTTCCACAGGAACACCGTCGCGCCTCAGCGCCTTGATGCTTTCAGTCAAGAAAGCCGCAATGGTCGTGGCTGAAACACCGCTCTCCGCAGCTAGGGTCTCGAACAGCGCACCATAGTCCGAATCGACCACCTGTTTCGCCAGTTTCTCGTTCAAACCAAATCGTTTCATCAAACGCTGCTGTCTCTTCTCGGCTGATTCGGGCAAGTTGCTTCGGATTCTCTCTACGAGTTCCTCAGTTACGAGCACGGGCGGGATGTCTGTTTCGGGGTACATTCTGGCGGCGCCCGGTCTGGGCCGCATGTAGTGCGTTGTGCCATCTTCTTTTGCGGTGCGCGTTTCCGCAGGTACGATGCTCAGAGCTTCTTTTGCTCTCTCGACCACGGCTTTCAGGGCGTCCAAGGCGTTTTCTTCTGTGTCAGCCACGAAAATCACCGCGTCCTCGGCGTGGGCGCAGACGGCGTTTTTGAGCGCCTCGACCTCTTCCGCGGTGACGCCGTAGTTGGGCATCTCGTCTGTGTGGAAGATTCCGCCCACTCTACCCCAGAACTTCGCCCTGTCCGACAGCTCTGTGCCGAGCCGGAAGTTGGGCATCAGCTCCCGCTTCAGGAATCCCGCGAAACCCTGAAGCGTCACCGCTTTAACGGCTTGCTGCTTGTCCAGAGCCTTGCGGATGACCTTGCATTTGGTGTCCTTGAAGACGCTTGTCACGTCTGTGATGTCTTCTCTGATTTCTTCGGGTTTCAGGCGGCTACCAAGCTCGTCCTGAATAGCTAAGAGGTTCAGCTGGCGTTGCACCTCATAGTCGACCACCTTCGAAATCAAATCCAGTTCCTGAACACCTTTAATCTCGATGAGGGCACCGTTGGGAATAGACACGTTCAGGTCCTGCCGTATCGTGCCTAGTCCGCGCATGACCCTGCCGGTGTCACGCAGTATCCGCCCGATGGCTAAGGCGACGTCCTGGGCTTCCTGCGGCGAGTAAATTACGGGTCCCGTGGTCACTTCGATGAGCGGTATGCCCAGGCGGTCGATGCGGTAGCGGACTATCTTGCCCTCTGCTTCCGTACCTGTCTTCCGCGCCGCATCCTCCTCAAGGCTGGCGGCTTGGATGGGAACGGTCTTCTCCCCAACTTTTATCCAGCCGTCAAGGGCGATGATGCAAGTGCGTTGGAAACCAGTCGTGTTCGACCCGTCAATGACCGTTTTCCGCATGACATGGACCTCGTCGATGGGCTGCGCATTCATCATTAACGACGCCGTCAAAACGACTTCGACGGCTTCCATGTTTAGGGGATGCGGCGGCTCCTCATCCATCTCGACTAGGCAGGAAGACGTGCGTTTAGCCTCGTACAGGACTCTGACGCCTTTCTGGAACTCAAAGAACGCCGCAGGGTCAATCTGGCCCAGCTCGCTCTGCGTGGGTCTAAGGCGACGCAGGAAAATAATTTCGGGTTCCTCCTTGAAGAGTTCGGGCGGGCAGCTGCAGAAAAGCTTCCCCGCCGTTGCGAGCTGCTGGTGAATCTCCAAGCCCACTTTCAACCCGACTTTGGCGTAGTCCACTTGCATGTCATTGTCCTCCTTCGTTGATTTTTGTTTCTTGGGGCAGTGTGCGCGGCGAGAATTCGCCTGCCACGTTAGCCTTGAAGAGTTTCTTTGCTTCCTCCACGTCGCTGGTTTGTCCCAGCGTCCACATGAGTTTGACGAGGGCGGTTTCGGGGAACATGTCGTCCGCGGGAATCACGCCGAGGGCGAGCAGGTCCCTGCCCGTGTCGTAAACGTTCATGTTCACGCGTCCCCAGATGCACTGCGAAGCCAAGGCTAGAAGCACGCCTTTCGCTACGGCGTTTCTTATGGGTTCGAAGAAGGACTTGCTCACGTGTCCCAGACCCGAACCCTCGAGCAGGATGCCTTTAACGCCTTTCTCAGCATAGTAATCTACAACTGCGGGGTCCATGCCTGGGTAGAACTTCACCAGCGCCACGTTTGAACAGAACTTCGGCTTCAAAATCAGACTTGCTGCGGGGTCTCGTTTGTAGAAGCGGTCCGTGAGCATGGTCAAGCCTGCCTCGGTGTAGCGAGCGATAGGCGAAGCGTTCACAGACTTGAATGTGTCCCGTCGGCTCGTATGGCACTTGCGCACGCGAGTCCCTCGGTTGAAGACTATCGAAGTGTCTGCCACCGTCTCATGCATGGCTATAACAACCTCGGCGAAGGGTCCATAGGCTGCCGCGTTCACGGCTCCGATAAGGTTTGAAGCTGCATCTGAGCTGGGACGGTCGGAACTTCGCTGCGCACCCACAACCACAACGGGTACGGGCAGGTTCTGCAACGCGAAACTCAGCGCGGCGGAAGTGTACGCCATCGTATCCGTGCCGTGCGGGATGATTATGCCTTGGGCGCCTTGCTCGATGCGCTCGGCAACTTTCTGGGCGAGCTTGGTCCAGTGGTCCTGGGTCAGGTTCTCGCTGTAAATGCTGTACACGATTTCCGTGTCCACCTTGGCAAGGTCTGCTAGCTCTGGGACGACGCCGTAGAGGTCGCTGGCAGAAATGGCTGCGCGAACGCCTCCTGTGCGGTAGTCGACGCGGCTTGCTATGGTGCCGCCTGTGCTCATGATGACAACTCGGGGCAGGTCTTCGCGTTGTTTGGGAAGGGGCGGCGACGCGAACGAGGGCTTTACACCTTTCCCCATCTTCTCTATCTGAACTGCTGGTGTGAGTAAGACGCCGATGTTGTAGCCGCTCTTCAGCTTGACAACGATGTGTGCGTCGTCGCCGTATTCGGCGCGTGGAATCAGGATTCCCTCGTAGACTCGGTCGCCGCACGTGATGCGGACGATGTCGCCGACTTCGCACCCTTCCTTCTTGATGGCTTCGAGGGCTTTCCCCCTGTAGCCGTAGTTCTCTTCTTTCTGGCTCATTTCAGATTCCTCAGGTTCTTGGACACGTATACTCCGTCGCGCAGGTAACCGAACCGCATGTAGTACTGCTTTGTGCCCAACGCACTTATGACGAGGAGCTTCTTTAAACCATACGCTTCCCGCGCCACTCTCTCCGCCTCCCGGAGCAGGGCTGCGCCGTAACCTTTGTGCTGCCAAGCCTCGGCCGAACGCGTGCCGACAGGTACGAGCGGACCGTAGACGTGGAGTTCCCGCACGACGGCTGAGGGCACCGCGGTTATCTCGGGGCGCCAAGCTTTGTCGGAGGGGATGCGCAGGCGCAGGTAGCCTACCAGAACATCGTTTTCCGGGTCCTCGGCTGATATGAAAACCTCCTTGCCCTCTGAGGCGTTGTATGTTGTGGACAGGATTTTCATCTTGCCCAAGTCAGGTTTCACGTTGTCCGTGGCAGCTCGGTGCCCAACTTCCCTGCAGCGGATACACCTGCACCTCTCACCATTCTCTGCCAGTTTCCTGCGGACGAGCTGGCGGAGGTTGCTCTTCTGTACGCCCGCCGCAATCAGCCGCGTGGGGATGTCCCGCTGGACACGCATGACGCGCACCCACGGCGGCAGGTTTTTCTTGGCTTCGGCGATTAAGTCTGCGGCTTCCTCAGTCGAGTACGGCTTGTACGCGCCTTGCTGGTACCATTCGTAGATTCTTGTGCCGCTAATGACGAGGCAGGGATAGATTTTTACCATATCTGGCTTGAACGCAGGGTCCGTGAAGACTTGCTGGAAGGCACGTAAATCTTTCTGGCAGTTGGAACCAGGCATTCCGGGCATGAGGTGGTAGACGACTTTCAGCCCTGCGTCCTTGCATACACGGGTGGCTTCCTGAACGTCCGCAACGGTATGTGTTCTCCCCACGCTGCGGTAGATTTCGTCGTCTGGGTTCTGGACCCCCAACTCGACGCGGGTTACGCCCATGTCCAGCATGGCATCCACATGTGGCTGCTTTGCCCAGTCGGGACGGGTTTCCACCGTAATGCCCACATTGCGGGTCTTGCTCGTTTCTGCGTTTGCTTTCGCCTCTTCCAGACTGTGTGAGTCTCTTCCTGTGATGGCGTCGAGGCTTCGCTGGATGAACCACGTCTGGTACTCGGGCGGCGTCGCAGGGAATGTTCCACCCATGACTATGAGCTCGACTTTGTCCACGCGGTGCCCAATCGCCGTAAGTTGTTCGATGCGGCTCTTGACCTGCAGGCGCGGGTCGTAGCTGTTCTGTGCGCCGCGCATAGCGGCAGGCTCGTGTCCAGTGTAGCTTTGCGGGCTATTAGCGGAGGGACCTCCGGGGCAGTAGGCGCAGGGTTCGGGCTGCGGGCACGGGTGCGGTTTTGTCATGACCGCCACGACTGTCACTCCCGAGATGGTTCGGGTGGTTTTCCTGCGGAGAATTGCCTCGAGTTTCCGCTTTTCCTCCCTCGTCAGGATGCCGAGAACGTCGGCGTTGGACGGTATCTCCTGCAGATGTTGCGCTGCTGCGACTTGCAGCTTCACGCGGTTCACGTCCTCGTGCGTTGGGGCAGGCAAGAGCAAGAGAGCGTCTGCGACTCGACGAGCAGCGTCCGTGTGTGACATGGAGATTCCGTCCTAAAACTTCGATGAAGAAATAGATAAACTACTCTGGCAACAAGCGGTCTTCTGCTTGAAAAGAAGCTTGACACTTCGGCAGCGTCTACATCCAGTTTTGTCCAGGTTTGCGCTGGAGAAGAACGCGCTTCTCGAAGTTCCGCCTGCTCCGAATCTTCGGGCTTGGGGCTTTCTTCGGAGTAGCCTGGATTTTTGGCGTTTGGGACCGGACTTTTCCAGCTTTGGAGAGTGAGCCGTGAGTTGGCATTTGTGCACCTGCCGCAGATAGAGCATAAACGGACCTTTTAAACCTTTACCAAGCGACGTTTCACGTTTGACATGTTCCCACAGCCACATCGTGCTTTCCAAGCGGTTGCTGATGAAGGTTTGTTGCTGAATTTCAAATCATTACTGCACGTGCGCAACTGTTTTATGCTCTTCTCCGTTCTCCGAGAAGTAATTCGCTCTAGCTGAACCAGCGTCAGTCGCGACTTTCAAGTCATGGAGCCTCAACTAATAATGCATCACAAAAGCCACTTGAAAACTGAACAGAAGGAACCTGAAAGCATCGGAAGGTTCAGTCTGCAGACTTCACGAGGAGACGACGCTGGAACATGAGAATTCGCTTGAAAACGCTTCTAATCATGTACGCAATAACTATACTGCTCATCGTCGCATTCTATGTCGTTGACGAGCGAATCACCTTCGGCAGCATAGCGGCAGCCGAAAGTGAAGAAGCCTCAGCCAGCGCCGACAGATTCCTCAAGAACTTGAATCTGGCAGTCGAAGAGTTGGATAGCACAGCCGACGATTGGGGCGCTTGGGATGACACCTACCAGTTTGCCTACGACAACAACACCGCGTATGTTGAGAACAACCTGATGGACCAAACGTTCGTGAACCTGAAGCTGAATATGATGCTTTTCTTCGACGAAAGCAGGCAGCTGATATTCGCAAAGATGTTTGACTTGAACAGCGAAACCGCGGTCGCTCCTAGCGCAGACTTCTTGAAGCAAGTTGCGTCCAACGACGCTTTATTCACGAACGACCCCGCGGAGGACGAAAATGGCCTCATCTTAGTAGATGAAACACCCATGCTGACGGCGTCTCATCCCATACTGAACAGCATGGACGAGGGTCCAGCCCGCGGAAGCCTGATAATAGGGCAGAGTCTCAACGAGGAGCGACTGGGCGTTCTAGCCGAAGCTGTGGGGATACCAATATCCATACAAGTTCTGGAGCAGCCCAGGGCGACGACCGATTTTCAGGTGGCCGCCGCACATCTTTCAAGCAGTGAGCCGATCTTCACGCAAGCGTTGAATGAAACTACAATGTCAGGGTACGCCCTGCTCCACGATGTCACCGGCGCCCCAATCCTCATGGCTAGGGTGGACAACTACAGAGCGGCTTACGCCCAAGGGAAAAGCAGCATGCTCTACACGGGCCTCTCCCTCAACGCATTAGGTGTAGTCATTTTCGTGATGCTGGCATTTTTGCTCGACAAGGTCGTGATTTCGAGGCTGACCAAGCTCGGAGAATCCGTCGCTAGCATAAGAAAGACAAGCGACTATTCCAAGCGGGTAGCGGTCAGGGGACACGATGAACTTTCAAGCCTAAGCGAGAACATCAACGGCATGCTCGACGTAATCGAGAAGCACGCTGTAACCCTGGAGAAAACCGTTGAGGAGAGAACAAGAGACCTGCGCGAGAATCAGGAGAAACTCAGAAGCATACTCAGCGCGTCTCCAGACGCGATATTAGCCACTGATGCTGAGGGAAAAATCACCGAGTGCAACCAGCAGATGACTCGGCTGTGCGGGTCAGACCGAGGTGAACTCTTGGGAAAGCATGCGCTCGACTACTTCGCGGAGAAGGATAGGCAGAAAGTCTTCGAGCAACTGGCTGCGGCTGCGTTCATGCAGGACGGCAGCATCCTTCACCTCGAGTATTATCTTTACAAGAAGAACGGGGAAAGATACCCTGCCGAACTGTCCATCAGCGTGATGAGAGACATGCAGAATTCGCCCGTAGGTTTTGTCGCCGTGGTTCGAGACCTGACAGAGAAGAAGCAGCTTGAACAGCGCCTATTCAAGTCCGAGAGAATGGCTGCCATCGGCGAACTCGCAGGGATGGTTGGGCACGACCTTCGCAACCCACTGACGGCCATCAAGAGCGCCGACTACATGCTCCGGAAAAAGTGCACCAATTGCGGACAAAGCGACGCGAACTCGATGTTTGAGATAATCGACAAATCCATAGACCACGCTAACAGGGTCGTAAACGACCTCCTGGACTACTCCAGAGAAATCAACCTAGAAGTAAGAATGCATTCGCCCAAATCCCTATTGCAGGAAGCCATTTCAATGGTCAGAATCCCGGAAAAAATAACGGTTTCAAATCAGGCGTCTACCGAAGCCAGAATTGCCGCGGACGGAAACAAGCTTGTGCGAGTCTTCGTCAACTTGATTTCAAACGCGGTCGACGCCATGCCAGACGGGGGAACACTGGAGATACTTAGCGCTCGCGAGAGGGACTTCGTTGTAATCACTTTTGCCGACACGGGTGTGGGCATTCGCCCGGACGTGATGCCGAAGATATTCACGCCCCTGTTTACCACGAAGGCTCAGGGAATGGGTTTCGGCCTATCTATATGTAAACGCATAGTTGAGGCACACAAAGGAAGAATCACCATCGAAAGCCAAGTTGCCAAGGGAACAAAGGTCGCTGTGAAGTTGCCTATTGACCCTGCATTGGAAAACCACAGTGACGGCGAATGGTTGATTCGTCAAGAACCTTCTCTGTTGACGACGGCAAGGGAGCAGGGCGCTCTGTCGTCTAAGCTTTGAACACAAAAGCGTCTTCTCAACGCAGTTCTCGGAGAAAATGCGGAAGAAAGTTGGAAAGAACTAGATAAGTCGGGAATGGCTCTCGCTTTCTTGCCAACACTTTTCAGATAGCCATCTCTATCGGGAAAGGGCAAAGATGACTGATTGTTGAAGGGTCTTGCGGCAGGTATTTATCCGCAAAGATTATCTTGATTGAGAGCAATTGGTGCTTCAGCGCAGGGGTCGCCGAGCATGGTCAAAGGCGTAGGCTTCAGGAGCCTATCCTGTAGAGGTTC
>JBHGBG010000028.1:0-31407 GCA_041946875.1 Bathyarchaeia archaeon | reverse complement strand
GGGGCGTGATGAAGAAATCAAAGCAATCCAGAGAATGATTCAAGCCACGCATCTTGGGGACAAAAAGTTTTCGCCTAACCTTGAACTTCTCAAGACTGGACTCAAGGACGACGAGGCCGTCGGTCATGAACTCCTCAAACCCTAACCCGATGGTTTTATCTCCCCAAGGTACCTCAAGAATGAACAACGACGTGCAGCCAGCGTTCTCCAGAAGCTTGTTCATCGCACCCATGAAACTCCGAGCCTCCGCCTTCGTGTCGATGTAAGTCATTAAAGCCGACAGGCTGTCAATCACGAGGCGCTTGGCCCCCATTGAGTTAACCGCAGCCATCAAAATCTCAAGCCCAACATCGACACCCTTCCGGCCTACTGTCTGCAGCAAATCCAAGACAAGAACCTTTGAGTCCTTCTCCGCCGCCGCGAAATCCCAGTTAAACCTGAGCATGTCGCGTTTCAGCTTGCTCGCGCTCTCAACGAAAGAAGCCAAGATGCCCACCTGACCGTACTGCTCTGCGCCAAAGTATACGAACTGAGCTCCGAAAGTGCTCTTTCCCACACCAGGCTGCCCGGCGATGAGCACCGTGTCCCCCTCGTTGAACCCGCCTTCGATAATCTTGTCCAAGGAGGGGATGCCACTAGGAACTATCCGACGACCCATAGTCGACGCAGAAGGAATCGAACCGCTCAGCGGCCCGGATGATTTTGCCAAGCTCCAGCCTCCGCAAAAAATTCTGTTGACCTAGCCGATTATTTAACGATTATGCAGTATTCGGAATACAAAACCCAACTGCCTTCAAGTTCGTTACGCGAATTCAACAGAAAAGTCCGAGAAAAAGGGAGAAACCAAAGGGCTTGAGACATCTTCGCCAACTATCCCTTGGATACAGGCTGACGTTTCCTAAGAGCCGCAGAGGCAAGAGTTACCGCTGCTGCCACGGCTACGAGGACAAGCCAAGAAGAGAACTCCGGAACCGGAGCGGCCGGCGCTACGCTGACACCCGCGGTGTCGGACAAGCCGATAGTCACTTGGTGGGTGCTGTGCGAGTAGGTGAAGGCGACTACCCAGTAGTCACCCGAAGAGGTGACGGTGGAGTTCAGTTTCTTCCCGTCCAAGTACACCGTGATTCCAGTGAAGTTCGGCGCTAGGCTTTTCGCAATGGTAGCTTTGATGTAGCCCTTTGTTCCGCTGGGTCCGCTGACCGCGAATTCCAATCTGAAGCTGGTGCTGTTGAACGACAGACCCGTGACGGTGCTGTTGGATTCGAGGTAGAAGACCTTCTGGTTCTGGTACGGCAGGAAACTCAGCGTCGTCGTGTTCTGTGCTCCGAGGTAGCTGGTGTCTCCGCCCCACTCGGCTTTCAGCGTGAACGTGCCCGACGCCGCAGCGACCCATTGGATGCTGTATTCGCCCGCGGCGTTTGTTCTGCCCGAACCCATCGGGAACCAGGCGATGCTGTCTTCGATGGCGCATGACAGGATCACTGCCTTGTCTTTCAACTCATTGCCGTTCTTATCCGAGAGCCGACCGTTCACGTTCACCGTTGTGCCGACTTCGGGAACCGCAGCGCTCGCTGAAATGGAAATGAAGCTTGCGGGGAGAACGGGAGTAGGCGTAGGAGTCGGCGAAGCGGATGGCGTAGGCGTGACTACCGGAGTTGGAGTAGGCGACGGCGTGGGCGTCGGACTCGATGAGGCTGAGGGTGAAGGAGTCAACGAAGGCGTCGGAGATGGAGACGCGGAAGGCGAGGTGGATGGCGTGGGACTTGGCGAAGGTGAAGGAGATGCAGAGGGCGTTGCGCTAGGAGTCGGGGTAGGCATGACCGAAGGACTTGGCGACGGAGTCACGAACCCACTGTCCACGGTGATGTTTTTGGCTACGTTGCGGTTTACGGTGAAGTTGTACTCGGTGTAGGTGGGGAAGCTTGGACCAGTCTTTGAGGCTACGGTCAGCTTGTATACGCCGGCGGGAGCGCTGACGAAGTAGTAGCCCATGTAGTTCGAGTAGTAGCCTGAGGTGAAGCTGTTCAGTCCAACTACGGCCCCTTGAACAGGGGTTCCTGCGGAGTCGCTTATGTAGCCCGATACTTTGAAGCCTGGAAGCAGTGTAATGTTCTTCGTCATGTCTGCCCCGACCACGAACACGTTTTCGTCGTAGTAGATGAAGTTCGAATCGATTGGCGGCCAAACAGCAATGTGGTATATGCCTGCGGGCGCGGAAACCTCGTAGTAGCCCGAGTAGTTGGAGAACGCGGCTGGAACAATCGTTGGCACGCCGAAAATAACCTGTGCCCCAGCGACGCCATGCCCTTTGGGGTCCAAGATGTAGCCCGAGATTTTGTATGAGGATTGACCTTGGACCGTGGAGGCAAACCCGCTGAGAACTATCGCGACTGAGAGGCCGATCAAGAAAATTCTTTTCAAGTTTCAGCCACCGATTCACTTGTGGATGCGACTCGTTTAAAAGTCTGTTCGTAAACTTTTCTTGACACAACACTCGTTGTGTTGTCAAGAAACTTGGGCGAGGAGCCTGAACCCTTGAGCAGCGGTTTCCCCGCGCATTTTTTTCTGGATGTTGGCTGAGTCCGAGCGAGGAAAAATTTTTAGGCTCCAACTGCAACCAAGGCAATGCTGATGTGTCACTATGTTGGGCGGTCTATTCGGAGTCGCGTCGAAAAACGACTGCGCTAGAGAACTGTTCTTCGGAACTGACTACAACACCCACCTCGGAACTGAAGTCGGCGGCTTGGCCCTGCTGAATGACGGCATAGACGTGTATTCTCACGATATCAGCAACAGCCAGTTCAAGTCGAAATTCGGCAAGCACTACAGAAAACTGGAAGGACGCCTAGGAATCGGCGTAATCAGCGACACGAAAGAGGAGCAGCCAATCAAGTTCGAGACGAAGATGGGTGATTTTGCAGTCTGCACCGTTGGCCTCATCAGAAACGCCAAAGAACTGTACGCCGAACTCATCGCGGCGGGCTCGACCTTCAAGAAGTCCAGACAAAGGACGAGAGCAGACGGCGTTAACCAGACGGAAATCGTCGGCGAACTCATATGCTCGGGGAACAGCATAGCCGACGGCATACGGAAGATGTACCAGAAAATCGACGGCTCCATTTCCCTGCTTGTGCTTTCCCAGAAAGACGACGCCTTGTACGCGGCTGGAGACACCTTCCCGTTAGTGGTGGGTTCAAAGAAAGACGGCTGGGCGGTGGCTTCCGAGACGACGAGTTTCCCAAACCTGGGCTACGAGGTGAAGAAGTTTCTTGACTACCGAGAAGTCGTCTTGCTTAGGGAAGACGGTTTGGAGACAAGAGTGTCCACCGGCGGAAAGAAGAAGTTCTGCCCCTTCCTTCACGTTTACTCGGGTTTTCCAGCGTCGGATTACTACGGCATAAACTCTGAAATCGTCAGGGAACGCTGTGGCGGCTTCCTGGCGGAGAACGACGAGGTGCAGGCGGATTTGGTCTTGGGCATCGCTGACTCTGGCCTGCCGCACTCGGTCGGGTACGTGAAGAGAAGAATAGAAATCGCGAAAGAAACCACCCAACGCTTGTTCGCAGAGTTTAAGCAGAACAGAACCACGCTCGAAGAGTTCGAAAAGCGCCTCACCCATGTCCTGCAGCTGGTTGCCCCTCTTAGGCGCCCGGTTATTAAGTACACTGCTGGGTGGGGCAGAAGCTACATTCCGCCTGTTCAGCGCAAACGGGAACTCGTCGCGAAGTACAAACAGGTACCCAATCCGCAGATGATTCGCGGCAACAGCTTGGTCCTTGTGGACGACTCGATAAGGAGAGGCACACAGCTGAAGGATTTGCTGCGGGAGAAAATCTGGCCCTTTCAACCGAGAGAGATACACGGCAGAATCGCTTCTCCGCCCCAGTTGCATCCCTGCATCTACGACCTGTCAACTAAGAACAGCGACCTCGCCACGCACAAGAGTCTGGAAAACGTTGCAGAGGAAGTGGACCGCGCTTCGGGTATGGATTCCAGAACTACCGGATACCAAGCTATGGTGGAGGGAATAAGGAAAAGCATCGGGTTCACAACGCTTCGGTTCGTAACTGTGGAGGAGATGGTCAAAGCCGTTGTCGAGGCGCCGAACAACAAGAATTTGAAGCGTGAAGACCTATGTCTGTACTGCTGGACAGGAAACTACTAGCACGGCAATCTACGTTTCCAAGAATGAGGCCAAGTGCGGCTTTGTCGTGGTTCTCAGGGCTTGATCAATGCGGTAGGGATGATTCGAGTGGGTTCCCTTCTGGCTTGCTTGGATTCTGTGCGGGTGTAGTGTTCTCTTTCTTCTCACGTTTCTTTCCTCCTAGGAGTTGTTCAGCCACGCGTTTCTTTTTCCTTGAACGATAGTCCAAGCCTATCATGACGACGTAGGGTATCGCCAAGTAGAACACGGCAAGAATGGGATTGTTCAGAAAGGTGGCTGCGCTGAAAAGCTGTTCAGCTTGGAATCCGCCGAAATCCAGCAGCAAATCTTGAGCAATAAACGTCAAAACAGCGCAAACCAGGCAGACAAAGTACTTAACGAGAACGCTCCTGTCCTGTCCAAACAGCGCGTCAGGTACAACGTTAGAAAGCACAAAGATCCAAGTGAAGGCATAGATGAAAACAACCATCTCGATGTTTGTGTTCAACCACAAAGCCGCGGGCGGCGAGAACCCCTCCAGATTCAGCGCGACTGTTCTGACCGCAGTGTCGGTGAACAGCTGATAGCCCACGGTTAGAACCCAAGAGAATGTCAGATAGAACGGTGCTAACACTGGAAGTTTCATTCTGATCTGCCCCTCACCCGTATTTCAGCGCTTTGCGCTTTAATGTTTTGCGCGTCACTGTCCAGCGCATAGTTAGAGAGCCCCATGTCCATAAGCAAGTACGTACTCCACTTCCCTTTTTTGTGTGAAGCAGCGTTCTCGGCGTATTTGGAGCCTAATAGCCAATGTATGCAGAAATCTATAGAGGGTAGACGGCTCCGCCTGCCCCAGACCGTGGCATCTAGTCCTAGACACATTCGATGAGGATGGTGGTCAATCCGCAACGTTGGGAGTATAAATAAGGGGCTATATACTCAACCGAGCACCAGAGACAAGGCTCTGGAACTACTGCATCTTGAACCTCAGCATGGCGGCAATTCCGCCAAACGCGTTCCGCAGCATCTGCCCTTCCTCTGTCTCCATGCTGATCATCTCCACATCTGTGTTGCTGTACTCCGCAATCTGCGCCAAGTCATCCACCAAATCCTGCTTCTCAGCCACAGCCAAAGAAGGCGCACCACACTTCGGACAAGGCTTCCCAGCCAAGTCCTGCTCAAATTTCACCGCGTCAGCGTTCTTCACCGTGTGCTGCTCCGCAAAGCCGCAGGCATCACACTTCACGGTCACACGCGAAACATCCAAACTCTCAGACAACAAAAGCGTCCGAACAGCACCAGCTTCCAGAGCTCTCCGAACTTCCACTTCGCCGTACGTAATCATGCCTGTATCGTGACCAACCTCGTACAGGAACTTCTGCATCAGCTCCTTCTCCTCGATGTACCGCACCTTCCGCATGATTTCAGGTGCTTTGTCCACCACTTCCTTGACGCCTTGCTCTTCCACGTACGCAGTGTCCACAACGTCCAGAATCTTGTTCTTCAACTGATAATTCAGGTAGTCCCCCTTCTCGAAGTCGTACTTCGTGGGTCCAGGACCGGCAAGGATGATTCCCTTCAACGTCTCGATCGGCAGAAAAATCTCGTTCGCATGCTGCCCCACACGCGTGAAATACTCATTCAACTGCATATCCCGCAACCGCTCGTAACGCCGCGCAGACTGTCCACCAGCACGCGTTTTCCCAGCTACACCTGAATACATCTGGCGCACGATGTCCAGCCGCTTGCCCTGCAACAGTGCAATCGTCGCATCCGAAGCATCCACCAGCACAATCCCATACGTCTCCTTCTCCCGCAGCATCTCCTGCAGATGCTCCGTGTGAAACCGCGAATCGCACCGGTAGAGGAAAATCTTGATAGGTTCAGGTGGAACAACCACATAGGTTTCCATCCGTTCCGTCCCAGGTCCACCACCATCTTGAGGCAGTGCACCTGCAAAAATCACTATGCCTTTCTCGCCAGCATCCTTGAACAGCTTCAGCCGCTGCTGCACTCGCACGATGGCGTCGAGCACGTTCTTCCGCGTGACATTGGATTTGATGTTGCTGGCTGTGCCGTACTCCTCGCGCAGCAGGTTGATGGCGTCGCTGATTTGCTTGCCTGGTGGAACGTAAAGCGTGATGAGTTCAGTGTGGCTGCCCTCTTTCTTCGCCAGCGTGTCCAGTGTCTTTCTGAGTCTGAACAGTTCGAGGCTGGATTTTTTCTGGGTGCTCAAAGGATTTCACATGGTAACTTTCGGTTACAGAACTACGTGTGCCTGGCAAGATAAAAGTTCCGTACCGCGAAAAGGAAAGGTTATGTTGCGCCTATGGCATCCTTCAAATACGCCTTGAACGGACCAAGCTTCCCACCATAGTTGCCAGCGCTGATCTTCACCACACCTGGAAACTGTGCAGCTGCGGTCACGCCCTGCTTCATGCCGTTCTTCACCGCATCCAGCGTCAGACCGTTCATGACGATTTCGTACACGCTGGTTACGCCTTCTGGGACAACGGTGTCTGGCACGAGGGTTCGAAGCGTGGGGCAGTACGGATGGTTAGTCGAAGCTTTCATCTTGTACTTCAGCGAACCTGCTTTGCTGCCAGCGCGGCAAACTCCACCTGGGAAAGGCATGATGACGTCTGGTGCGTTGGTGCGGATGGCTTCAGCTGCCGCTTCAGCCGCTGCCAAGCCTGCTTGTTGGGTTTCGGCGAATATCATGAAGTTTCCTCCTGCAACTGCTTCGGTGGCTCCGAATCCGTCTTCGACGATGAAGTTGCCTTCCATAACTGGGATTTTCCAGCATTTTCTCCCGCCGCTGATGGTTTTTTTCTGGAATCCGTCGCCGAAGTATCGGAGGCTGCTGCCGACTTTGAGGACGCGTTTGCCCGTTAAACCGTTGTAGGCTGCGGTGGTTGGGCATGTCATGGTGCACTGTCCGATGCGTTCCATTAACTGGTGCTTGAGCTCGAAGCGGTCACGGTTGTAGATTTGGATGAGCACACCTGGGCGTTTGTCGGGTGTCTGGTCTGAGGGGACTGGGCGCTCGATGGCTGCTTCGGCTGAGGCTGCGATGACGCTGGTGGCGAAGCCTGTAGTTATGCTTGCGGCGATTTGTGCCCATTTCTGGTCTTGGGCGGTTATAAGCACTCTTCCTGCCCAGAGTGGGAACATTTCGGCGAAGGTATCGACAATTTTGAGGGTGTTTCCCGCTTGGGTTTTGACGTTGAAGGCTTTTTCTGCTTCGTTGTAGCCTGTGATTTCGAGTTTTTTGTCGGCGGACATTTGGAAGACCTTGAAGTGTGTTGTGTCTGGTCTGATTTAAGAGTTTTCGTGAAGTCTTTGCAGGTCTTTTGATTCAGGCAAACGTTTTGGAGAGATGGAAATGCAGGGTTTGCGCGAACTAACGAGGACTTGTTCTCGGAGCAGCCCATAACTCCCCTTATTTATTGGATTCAGCATGTATTTGGCTGCAGCGGACACTGCTAGCGACCTACCCTCTATAGATTTCTGCATACATTGGCTATTAGGCTCCAAATACGCCGAGAATGCTGCTTTTTCCCAGATTACCGTGCGAGGCCACATTCTGTAACATTCGGCTATTGAAACTGCATTTCCTTGACGGCTTTTTGAGTGTGTCTAACGATTCTTGTTCCAGCGTAGTTCATTTCATATTTGCCAACTATGTGTGCGATTATCCACAAAATTCGATGTTTTTGGCAATTAAAGCACTCATTTTGTGTCATGAATCGTTGACTGCCTTGTTCGGTATTTCTTGCAAAGCGTTAAATAGTAAACTAGAACAAATACCAAAACCGCGAAAGAGGTTTGGAGATAAGAGACATGAAACTCCAAAAAACTAGAAAACTAGCTGCAGCTTCTTTGATTCTGACGTTCGCTACCGCTATGATGCTTGCAGCTATGCCAGCCGCTCAAGCACTGGATATCCCCACGTTTGCTTGGATCAACATTTCACCCAACCCTGTGGGCTTGGGTCAGACAGTCTATGTCAACGCCTTCATGAGCAAACCGACGCCGACAGCAGGCATGGCAGGCTCAGGCGACCAGTATGAGAACATCAGAGTGAACATCATCCGACCCGACGGCAGAAACGACACCATAGGACCCCTGCGCTCTGACTCCACAGGCGGAACATGGGCTACCTACGCTCCCACGCAAATCGGCAACTACACCTTCCAGATGGTCTACCCTGGAGGAGTACTGATGGGAGGCGGAACCGTGTTTATGGGAGGTGGCTTCAACTGGACGGGCAGTGTTCTGTTGCCGTCCATGAGTGTACCCGTGACTCTCTCCGTACAGCAGGAACAAGTCCAAGCGAAGTACAGAACGCCGCCGCTTCCGACTGAATACTGGTCGCGTCCAATATATGCAACCAACTACGACTGGGGGCAGCTTGCGGGTAGCTGGTTCGGAATGGCCGCTCCTGCATTCGCCACCACCGGTCAGTATGATGCCACTGGAAACTTCAATCCGTATAGCCCAGCACCCAAGACCGGTCACGTGATTTGGACGAAGCCGACGCAGTTTGGAGGACAACCTGGAGCACCCATCAGCTCTGACCAGATGAGTCAGTACTCATCCAGTTCGATTGCCATAAACCACTTCGAGCCGATAATCCTCAACGGAGTAATCTACTACACAAAGTATGCCAGCATTACTTCTGCGATAGTTGGCTGGGAAGCCGTAGACCTGCGCACCGGACAGACGCTGTGGTCAAGGAACGCGGGAGAAACAGGCAACGAAGTGATGCGCATGGCTCAAATCCTCCGCTTCCACACAGTACAGGAGTACGGATCAGTCGCGTACATCTGGAGCACGGAATTGGCAGGATTCTTCCAGACGCCAACGTTCTTCTCGCTGTACGATGCGTGGACTGGAAAATGGGTCGCCAACATCACTACTGGCATTCAGAACGTGCCCTTCCTGGCGGATTGGACCGCTGAGCAAGAGGGAACGCTGCTAGCCTACTATACTAACGCGACACATCTGATTCTCTGGAATTCGACCAAGTGCTTCACATCGGCGCCTTCGCCCTTCGGTCCAATCGTTGTGACCATACGCCCGTCAGGTACCTTCACGTGGTCAAGCGGTATACAGTGGGCAGTACCCATCCCCACCACAATCGGCAGTGCCGTAATCAGTCCAGCCTTGAGCGTTGCTGCAAGAACGCCTGAGGTGATACTTCTGCGCGCATACGCTTCGCCGGGCATGTTCCAAGAAATGGGGTACGGCTACCAGACTACCGCGGGCTTCGACGCAAAGACAGGCAGTCTCTTGTGGGGACCGCTGAATCAATCTACGCCCTACTTGCAGGATGTTGCTCTTCTCACTGCACGAGACGGAGTCTATGTGCTGCACAACAAGGACACGGATGAGGCATACGGTTATTCCCTCAGAACAGGGCAACCGATGTGGGGACCAGTCAAGCTGCCAGGGAACGCATGGAGCACAATCGCACGCGCTGCACAAATCGCTTACGGCATGGTCTACATCTGGGACTTCGGTGGCTACGTGAACGCCCTTGACCTACAGACAGGACAAATCAAATGGACGTTCACCCGAGGGAGCGCGGGATACGACACTCCATTCGGCGTCTACACGCTATGGCACTTCGGAACGCACAGCGTTGCTGACGGCATGCTGTTCTTCTCCGAGGGTCACATGTACGATCCACCGATGTTTCCAGGTGCCCAGCGACTCGCCATAAACGCCACAACAGGCAAACTGGTCTGGAGCCTCCTGAGTTTCAGCGGCAGATGCCCAGGTGCAATTGCAGACGGCTTCCTCGTTGAGTGGAACAGCTATGACAGCCAGATATACACCATCGGCAAAGGGCAAACCGCCACGACGGTGTCAATCAAGAGCGACATCATAACCCGCGGCGACAGCGTACTCGTAACGGGCAGAGTCACCGACGAGTCACCAGGCACGAAAGACCCCGACAGAGTAGCACGCTTTCCAAACGGCGTCCCAGCCGTGGCTGACGAGTCGATGTCCCCGTGGATGGAGTACGTGTACATGCAGCAGGTCAAACCGACGAATGCTAAAGGCGTAACCGTGACACTCACATCCTACGACCCCAACGGCAACTTCCAGAACATCGGCACGACAACAACAGACCCATATGGAAACTACGCAATCGAATGGACGCCACCCGTCGAGGGAACATACTACGTGGAAGCTCGGTTCGACGGAAGCGAAAGCTACTGGCCCAGCGCCGACTCAACTTACTTCGCCGTGGTCCTCGCACCCAAAGCATCAGCCGCCCCAGCTGCGCCGCAAGCTGCTCCTGCAGTAGCACCAGCAACGCAGGCGGCACCGCAGACAACAGCCGCACCGCTGCTGCCCGTGCAACCGTCGCCTTCGCTTCCACCCTCGCCTGAGCATGCGCCGCAGACTGAAATGTACGTCATCGCCGGCGTCGTAGTGGCCATCATAGTTGCCGCTGCAGTGGCTGCCATACTCCTCAGAAGGCGGAAATGAAACACTAATCCCCTTCTTTCTTTTCTTCTATCTTTCCGAGAAATGCAGATTCTTCGGTAGTCACGAAAGACACTGCCTGGCAAAACAGAACCCGTTGCTTCAGCACTCACGCCCGAGCCTAAGCCGAAAGTTTTATCCAAAGAACCAATCCATTAACATCAGGGACACTAAATGATGAAAAAAATGATAACCGAAGCGGCACCACCTCCACCCCCACCTCCACCACCCACACCAGCACCGACGGCGACAGCGCCCGCGGCAGCCGGTGGAAAAACCAAGAAATTCATAATCGTCGGACTCCTAATCGCCATAGTCGTTGTATCCGCCGTGGTCATAGTCCTGCTTGCCACAGGCGGCTCAAAGCCAAGCCCAGGAACGGGAACCAACACGAACACTGGAACTGCGGGTCCAAGCGGCACCAGCGGCAGCAGCATGGTCGGAACAGCGCAGAGCCTGCAATTCAGCGTGACCTACACGAGCTCAGAAGGCGCCTCATCATCGTGGGGCTACACGTTCTACGCCAAGAACATCGGAACAAGCAACATGATGATGCGCGTCGACGGCAACTACGGGGGCCAAAACAGCATCTACATCGTCAACGGAGCACAACGAAAAGCCTGGATGAGCGTGGGCGGCCAATGGATGGACCTCTCAAACCAATTCGCAGACGAGTGGAACACATGGGACCAAACGTTTCAAGGCTACAGAGAAAACTTGCTAGACTGGGTAGGTACCGGAGACATAACCTACTCCGACCCAGGCGGCGGCACCGTGAGAGTGTACGACATCCACATCAACCCCTCACTCCCAGACTCACTCTTCCAAGGCTAAGGGTAACTGCAGCACACTCTGGACCAAACGGGCAACAACACTCCACTTTTTCTTCTCAAGACCAAGAATAGAGAATAAAAGCTTGATGTGGGTTCTTAGACCATACGTTTGACGAGGTCGTTTATGGCTTCGCCACGGTAACCCGCCTCGCCACCCGCACGGAAACTCTTCTTAGTCTTCCCGTGGTAGCCCTTCTTGGGCGGACGCAGCCTAAAGACTTTCCTGACGCTTGGGAGGCTCCAGTACTCTACTTTGCAGGCGTGGATGGCTTCAGCCAAGTCGTCCAGCGACTTGAAACCTGCCTTCGCGGCGAACTCGTCGGTGAGCTTTTTGCCGCCCGCCAGTCGCCCGCGCTCCTTGAGCATCATTGCGACCGTTTCCTTCGAGGCCTCGCCCCAAGTGACATAGCTCTGCGCTCGCTTGAGCATGCCCAGGAAGCATGGTCGACTGTCCAAGATGACGGCATGGTTGCTGTGCGTCAAGCCGAGGAACTTGGTTGTTTCTCTGGCTTCGCGTTGGGCGCTGATTTCGCCCCGCACCTTGACGACGACGAGGCATCTGCACTGTTCTGTTTGCTGCTCGGTCATGTTACCTCACCCAGTCCGTCGGAGTAATTAGGTTGTACGTCTTCTTGAGCGCGTCGAAAACGGCGCACGCGAAACTTGGCACCGTTCGGGTGGAGCCGTAGGTTCTGCTCCACAGGTCTTTAACGCCTGCCAAGCCCATGATGACTTTGGCGACTTCGCTCGCCACTAACCCCAAGCCTCTGGGGCCAGGGACGACGACAACGCGCACGCTTCCGCACTTGCCCTCCACTTGGAACGGCACAGAGTGCCCGCGTCCGCAGCCGCATTCCCAGCTGCCGCAGCCGCGCTTCACTGGGATGATGTTTAGGCGTGCGTCTGCCGCGGCTTTTTCGATGGCGTTGCGGACTTGACTGGCTTTTCCAGCGCCCAAGCCCAAGTAGCCGTCGCGGTTGCCCACGGCGACGATGGCTTTGAAGCGTGATTTTTCGCCTGCGTCGGTCTGCTTCTGGACCAGGTTGATGTTTATGACTTCTTCCTGTATGTCGGGAAGCAGGGCGTCGACTATCTGGGGCTCGCTGATTTTCAAGCCGCTCAGGAAAACCTCGTCTATGTTGGTTATCTTGCCTTCTTGAATCATCTTGCCCAGGCGAGTCTTGGGGACCCACTCTTCTAGGTTTACTCTCGGACGTTCTCTTTCTCGGCCTCTTTGTCTTGACATCATTCTTTCTTACCACCCGCTTTCGCGGTTTCAGTTGGCTGTTCGGTTGTGTCAGTTTTCTCGGGTTTGGGTGCCTTCTTGGCTTTTGGAGCCTTGGCCATTTTGGCTGGCTTCTCTGGCTTAGCCGCCTTTGCAGCTTCTTCTGGCTTGGCTGCCGCCTTCGCAGCCTTTTCTACCTTGGCTGGTTTCTCCTCCTCAGCAGGTCTCTCAGCCTTCTTAACCCTGGCTCTTGGCTTCGGCTTTGCAGCGGCTGCCGCTTTAGCCTCGGGTTTCTCGGCTTTTTCGGGCTTTTCGGCTTTCTCAGGCTTCTCCGCTGGCTTTTCTGCCTTCTTCGGCTCAGCCTTGACCACGCCGTAAGCGACGAGGATGTCGGTTTTGACTTTCGCAAAGTGTTCGCCGAACTTTTCGGGCGGCAGTTCCCTCGCCAAGTATTCTGAGAATTTGGGCGCGTAGGCTTCGGGGCTGCCGAGGCTTTTGGCGAACTTAGCGATGTGGTCGCCTCTGGAGCGTTCCTTCACGATTTTCGCGTCGTCGTGCGGCACGGCGATGCCTGCGTCCAAGACGCCGTTCAGCGTCGCGAAGACTTTGGCGCCCTTCGTCGGCTTGACCAAGCCTATGTCCAGTATGGCTTCTTTCACGCCAGCGGCTTTGGCTTTCAGCCCGCAGAGCAACCCCGTGAGGTAGGCGGCTGGGAGGTTGCCTGTGGCGGCTTTCCAGCCGTACTTCTTCGTGAGTTCTCTGCTGTGTGCCGTTGCGAGGACTTCGTCTCCGTGCGGCTTGGCGACGACAATTTGCGCCACGGTGTTCTTGAGTGAACTGCGGGACACGAGGCGTGGCTTTCCGCTGAGAATGAACGCTTTGCGCGCCTGATAGTCGGTTTTGACTTCTCGGCGCCTGCGCAGTTGGACTCGGTAGCGTGAACTTCTTGCCATCTTAGCGTTTCCTCCACATGTCGTGTGCCTTGAGGTAGCGTTCCAAGTCAGCCACTGAGGCGAATCGTCCGCTGCCGGCTATCATGTACATTTCCCGGTAGTTGCTCTCGGTGATGACGCGTGTGGCTTTGAGCTCGCGGAGTCGTCTGCGCAATGAGCGAATCTTGGTCATCCACGCTTCTTTCTTGCTGATGGTCGCTTTGGGTGAGCCGCCCTTGCTGCCGGGACCCTTGCGTCGTCCTCTGCGTTTCTTGGCTTGGACGGTTTTGGCTCTGCCGCGGCTTACGCCCTGCACGGGCAGTGGCGCTATGACTTTTTCGTGAACGAGTTTTCTGATGTCCTCACGTGTAATGGCTGCTTCCACGTCGTCGGTCCGCTCGGGGTCAATCCAGACGCGGTTTTGTCCGACTTTCATTATCTGCGCAGCCAGACGTCTCTGACTTGTTAGGTTGGCCATTATTTCTTGACGTCTCCTTTCGTTTTCTTGGCGGTGGTGGGTTTCTTGGGTTTTTCCTCTTTTTTGGCGGCTTTCTTGGGCTTCTCTTCTTCCTTCGGTTTTTCTTTTGTTTCTTTCTCCTGCTTCTTCCCAGAGGTTTCGGCTTTCTCCTCCGCTCCCTCTGCCTCTTCCTCCTCTTTGGCTGGCTCTTCGATTTCTTTGAAGTTCAGGAGGGTTAGGTTGAGCTTCTTTGCTTCCGCCACGATTTGGCTCCGCTTTCTCTTGCCCACCGTGTGTCCAATCCGCACGGCTTGCGTGTCAGCGTTGAGCCCTGTAAGTTCTGCCACGTTGTGAACGACGACTTCGATGAAACCAGACGGGTGGAGTCCACGCGCCGCTTTAGGTCCTTTATAGCCTGCGCTGGGTGCGGGTGGCCAGCCTTTGATTTTTCGGCGTATCTTGTTGTCCAAGCCGCGGGGCCTGCGCCAGCTCTCGCTGAACTTGTCGTACCTCCAGCTTTCGGGTCGGACGAAGGCGGGTTTGCTGCGTTTTGCGCGTGCGCGGATTTTCAGCGCTTTCTGCGTTGAGAGTTCTTTCTTTTCGGTCATCAGGTCATTCCCTCGTTGCGTTCGTACACGTATATGCCGTCCAAGAAGACTCGGGGGTCTTTCTTTGTCACTCGCGTCATGCGTTCGACGTTTGCGGCTGTCTGGCTGACATCTTCAAGCGTCGTTCCCTGGACGATGATGTCTTCGGGTTCGACTTTGACCTTGACGTCGCCGAGTATCTTCGCCCTTCGCGGTCGTCTCTCGCCCGTGAAGTTCTCAATAACCACAAACCTGTCCTGGACCTTGACGGTGATTGGAAAGTGGGAGAAAACGATTTTCATCTTGTACGTGAAGCCCTTCGAAGCGCCCGTTATCATGTTTTGAATGTGCGAGTTTATCGTGCCCACGAGGGAGGATTCCTTCTTGCGTGGCCACTGAGCTGACACTTTAACGGTTTTTCCGTCGGTCTCAAGCTGAACGCCAGCGTAGGAGAAGTCCCTTGTCAGGGTTGCCTTGTCGCCCTTGACCGTGACCTTGCGGTCTTCAAGAGTCACCGCTACGCCATCGGGAATCTGAATGATTCTTGAGATTTCTGGAAGTCGCATGAGCTTTCACCATCTAATAGACGTATGCCAAGAGCCTGCCGCCTATGTTCTTCTCTTCAGCCTCATGGTGGGCTATCACGCCCTTTGAGGTGGAAACCACCATCAAGCCGACGTTTCGGGAGGGCAGGAACTTCTTTTCCCATTCTTCAAACTCGTTGACCTTAACCGCGAAACGCGGTTTCACAGCGCCGCACTTGTTTATCCGTCCCATGAGCTGAACCTTGAATTTGCCCGAGCGTCCGTCGTCGATGAACTCGAACTCGCCGATGAACCCATTCAGCTGCATGATACGCAGGACGCGACCCAGCAGCTTCGAGGCTGGGCTGATGATGCACTCGCGCTTGTTCCGCATCTCGTTGTTTATGATAGTGGTCAAACCGTTCGTCAATGTGTCCATGTCATTCTACCTCTCATTCATATTTCTTGAAGCCGAGCTTCGGCGCGGCTTCCCTGAAGCAGTGTCTGCATAACTGTAAACCGTAACGCCTGATGACTGGCCCGTAAGCGCCACATCTCTGGCATGGTCGTGAGCCTTTGCCGAATTTTCGGTCTTTCTTCAACTGTTGTTTACCCATACATTCATCCTCAGTCTACACGATTTCTACTCCCAAAGTCTGCTTCGTGAACAGAATTGCCTCTTCAGGCGTCAAAACGTGCTTGGCACCGATTTTCGCCTTCCGGTTCCGTCGATCACTCACACGGTCGCCTGGACGATTCAGCGTGACACAGACATCCATGCCGAATATGCCGATGTCAGGATCGTACTTCACGCCCGGAATCTCGATGTGCTCCTTCAGCCCAAAGGCAAAGTTGCCCTGCGCGTCAAACGAAGAACGTTTGATTCTGTTGTCGATGACGGGGAGGACTTTCTTGAGGAAGTCTATGCCCTTCTGCTTCCTGAGCGTCACCACGCACGCGATTGGCTCGCCTTTCCGTATGCCAAAGTCCCGGATGGTGTCCTTGGCGTTCTTCTTCACAGGCTTCTGCCCGGCAATCTCTTGCAAGACGCGAAAAGCCTTGTCCAGAGGTTCTCCTGACTTGCCCACGTTGAGGTTCACGACGACTTTCTCAATCCTGGGCTTCCGCATCGGCTGCTCTTCCCACTGTTTGAGTATGGCTTCTTCAGACAACTGGCGCGGCCTCCGTTACACTCGGTTGCATCTGAGCAGTGCCCAACGAGAATACGAAGTCAAGCACCGTCTGGTACCGGTTACCCTCATGGTCCTCAACGACGACGAGTGCGCTCTTGCGCTTCTTCGCCTCAGCCTTCTCGATCTCGACTATCTTGCCCTGCACTCCGATGTTCTTTCCGCCCGTGATGACGGCGAAATTGCCTTCCTTCAGCGACAGGCACTCTGCCACTTCCTTCTTGGGCAGCGTAAGCGTCAGCACATCAAACGTGTCGTAGATGTTTTCCTGCGGATTCTTAGGGTCCGCCACCTTCACAAGAAGATTCGACCCATCATGCAGGTTAAGCTGCAACCCACCTTTCACGGTGGTCTTGTCCTCAATGCGGCACAACTTAAAGCTTGTCTCTTCCTTCGTGACGGGCGCAAGGTACAAGCCCTTGTGAGACGGCATGATTCGGTAGTACTTGCCTGCATCGGGCATCGAGACGACGTCCATCAAGCCGACGGGGAAATCGTCTCTGCGCATGATTTTTCCGTCGACAAGAATCTTGCCCTGCAGAATAATTTTCTGAGCTTCCTTCCGAGTCTCTGCCACTCCGAGAATGTCACGGAGAACCAGTGTGAGAGGCAGACAGTTCTCGAGGCTGTGAGGACCGGATGATGGCTTCAGAACCCACGGGTACTCTTTTCTGTGAATCGGCCAGAAACTCGGTGCTGGTTTGCGTTTTAGTCTTGCTGTTTTTCCTTTCTTTCCCAAGTTCAGGTTCCTCCTTCAGTCTTCGGAGGGGTCTTGCGTTTTGCTGCGGGCTTCTTTGCGGCAGCAGTTTTTGGCTCCTCCTCTTTCGCTGCAGCCTTCTTCGCTACTGGTTTGGGCTTCTCTTCGGCTGCTGCGGCAGGCTGCTCTTCTGCAGCTTCTTTCTTCTTTCTCGCAGCAGGCTTCTTCGGCTTTGGCGCTTCTTCGGCAGGCTTCTCCACGGCGACTTCAGGCTCTGCGAGCTTTTCTTCCTTGACCTCTGCGGGTTTCGCAACGGCTTTCTTGGCTTTCGGCGCTTTCTTCGGAGCGGCTGCAGCCTTCTTTGCGGGTGCCGCAGTTTTCTTGATTATCGGCTTCTTCCTGTCGAGGACGGCTTTGCGCAGTTTGTCGTCCAGATTCAGCGTCTTAATCATAATTTTGGATGGGTGGAGCGCGACGAAAACGGTGGTTCCGTCGACTTTCTCGCGGGTCAACCCTTCGAGTGTGACTCGGTAGTTCTTCAGGTCGACACGGGAGATTTTTCCTTCGAACCCCTTGTGGTCGCCCCGCATCACGCGAACGGTGTCGCCTTTCCGCACCGGAAGAGTCTTGACTCCTCGGGAAGCCAGAAGTTCCGGCGACAGCGGCGCCGCCATGAGCTTGTGCCGCAAATGAGCTGGAGCGTTGAACAGCATCTTGCGCTGTTTTCGCGGGGTTCTAACGGGTCTTGTTGCTTGCATAACTCTCACCTACACTATTGTGCTGGAGGCGCTGGCGATTCTCGGCCACCTCTCGGCTGCCTCTCGGGCCACGGGTCCGCGGATTTCAGAACCCTTCATTTCGCCTTCGGGAGTGATTATGACTGCGGCGTTCTCCTCGAACTGGACCCACACGCCGTCCACGCGGCGGAACGGCTTCCTCTGCCTGACGATGACGGCTTGGAAGATTTTCTTCCGCATGTCGGGCGAGCCTTGCCGGACGGAGACGGTGACTTTGTCGCCTATCGTGGCTGACGGGTACCTTCGCAGCCTGCCCTTGTAGCTGTTAGCTTGAACCAGCCGCAGCTTCCGCGCGCCGGTGTTGTCTGCGCATCGCAGAATCGAACCTGCCAGGAGTCCGCGGGAGAGTTTCTGTCCGTGAGCGAGCATGCCTTTCGCGACTAGCGCGCGCTGTTTTGCTTTTGCCGCCATCCTACTTGCCCTCCAGCTTCTCCACGACGACGAACGAGACGGTTTTGCTGATGGGTCGGCACTCGGCTATGCGCACGCGGTCGCCCTCCTTCACGTCCAGGCACGGTGGGTTGTGGGAGGGGACGTGCCCGCGTCTGCGCTCGTACCGGACGAACTTGGTGCTGAACTGCAGGTACTCGCGTTCGACCACAACGGTCTTGTCCATCTTGGCGGTGACGACGACGCCGTCCAGCACGCGTCCCCTGACTGGGAGGGTGCCGTGGAACGGGCAGTTTCGGTCGTCGCATGATTTTTTGGGTTTCTTGAAGGTTAGCGACATTACCATAACCTCTTCACGGTTTTTTTGAGTCGGTCTTCGGGTTTTCCCACGAGAAGTTTGCCGTCGATTTCAACGACTGTGCCGTCGGAGAACTTGAAATGGAAAACCGCTGCTTCCTTCACAACGGTCTTCGCCTTGCCCTCATGCTGGAGGGTGAAGGTGTTCTTGGACTCGTCCACCACTTGACCGTGCAAGCCGACGTAATCTGCGTGTTGGCTGCTGGCGACTTTGCCTTCGGAGCCTATGAATTCGTGGCGTATGATGTCGGGGGTTACGTTCATTCGGGCTTCTTCTCCTTCGCTTCTTTCGGCTTTGCAGGTGCCTTTGCCTTCTTGGGTTCAGCCTTCTTGGGTTCAGCTGCGGATTTCCTGATGCCCTTCTGGTACTCGGTTTCCACCGTGAGAATCTGTGCGATGGTTTTGCGGAGGTCTCGGACTCTGGCTGGGTTCTCGACTGCGCCGCCAGCGCTGATCATCGTGCGCAGCCTGGAGAGTTCGGCTCTGAGTTCGGAGAGTTTCTTTGCGCGGTCTTCGGAGGACATGCTGTTGATCTCTTTCATGCGGAGAATCGGCATTACTTCGGTGCCTCCTCGGGTTTGGTTTCGGCGGGTTTCTGCTCTGCTTCAGGAGCTGGCGCTGGTGCCTGTGCTGGGGTTTCTGCGGGTGCTGGAGGTGCAGCGGATTCTGCAGGTGTTGCGGGGGCTTCGGCTTCGGGTTTCTTCTCTTCCGCTACGGCGGGTTTCTCTTCCGTCGCCGGTGCGGGTTGTTCTGCTGGTTTCTGCTCTGGCGCGGGTGCGGTTTCTTCGGGTTTTTTCTCTGCGAGTTCGGGTGGGAGTTCGGTGACTATCTTGATTTTGTCTGGGAACTGTGCGTCTGGGGGCATGATTTTGACTTTTACGCCGAACATGCCTGGCTTCAGCTGCACGTGGGCTTCGGTTTTGCGCATGTACTTTAGGGCGGGTTCGCCGCAGCGTGGGAAGTAGCCTGCGCGGAATTTTTCGAAGCGTGCGCGTTCGGTGCGGAGTTTGCCGCTTATGACGATTTCGCAGCCGAGTGCGCCTGCTTCCATGACTTGGTTGAGTGCCCAGAATCCTGCGCGTCTGAAGTGGATGCCCTTCTGGAGGGCTGAGGTTACGCGGGACGCGACCACGTAAGCGTTCAGTTCGGGAACTTCAATCTCAGAAACGGAGATTTGTGGGTTGGAGACGCCGAATTTCTCTTCTAAAACTGAGGCGAGTTCTTTTATGGTTTCTCCGCCACGTCCGATGACGAGTCCGGGGCGCATGGCGTAGACGACCACGTGCGTTCCGAGCGGAGTCTTGGAGAGGTTCACCCCGCCGTATCCTGCGCGTTCCAGTCTTTTCAGGAGGAATTCGTCGATTTCGGCGTTTTTGATGGCTTCGGTGATGAAGCGTTTGACGATGGACATTTAGGCTTTTTCTCCTGGTTCAGATTTTTCGGTGAGGACGATTTCGATGTGGGTGAGGGTTTCGAATTTTGGTGAGGCTCTGCCGTGTGCTCTGGGGGTGTAGCGTTTGGTTTTCATGCCTGGGTACGCGGCTGCGTGGATGATTTGGAGTTTGTCCGTGTCTAAGCCCTTGTTTTCAGCGTTGGCTTCGGCGTTTTGGAGGACTTTGAGGGCTTTGTTGGCTGCGTTTATTGGGAAACGTCCTGCAAAAGCGTGGTTTAGTCCGTGCCTGTGTCCTGCCTTCTTCTGGAATCGGCGGAAGGGGATAGCTTTCTTCTTCTCCACAACGTCTCTGAGGTAACTTTTTGCTTGGGTGAGCATCATGCCTTTGATGGTGCGGCAGACTTCGCGAGCATGTTTATGGGATACTCTGAGTTCTCTGCCGCTTGCTTTCACTGTCTTTTCTGGGTCGAGTTCTTCGGCTATTATGGAGTATCCCCATTTTGGCAAGTTATTCACCAACTGCGCAACAGAACAGCGTAAAAGCGAATTATAAGGCTTTCCATATCACAAATAGATTTTAGACTAGTTTAACTAGTGTGCTTCCCTTTTTAGGGGGACGAATTCGGCTGTGAGGTGTGCACTTTGTGTGGGGTGGTTTAGGCTTTTAAGGTTTTTCCAAAATCACAACCAAGTCAGCGGTCCATGACAGGAAGGTTGGAGACACAAAATGACAACTCTGCGTTACTGCATGTTGCGATGAGTTTGTTAAAAGGAACCGAGAAGCATAGTCCTAAGGCTATACAGGCAGTCTCTGTAGAAGAGAGAAGCCTGTTAGGTGTATTTGGCTCCGGCACCTGTTGCATTGAAGCACGAGTTCCTTCAGGCTTTGCTTCTCGACTTTCGCCTCCAGAACCGAGTAGACCTCCTCCGTCTCGTCGTCCGGAGAAATGGCTACGCCGCACTTCGGGCAGGCAAAGTCTCCGCCGCCGTCTATCCGGGTTAAATCTACTGCGTACACTTCTTCCTGTTTCATGCTTCTTCACCTGCTGTCTCTGCATTCAGCATCTTTTGGGCTGGGAGAGTATTAAGGGGTTTTTCAGAATCTCACCCAAATTATTCACAAATCCCTTGGCTGAAGATGAAGTTGACGAACCTATCGAACTCACACGAGAGTCCCACAAGGCGTCTGTTTCGCATGTCCCTTTCAGTTCACAACTGACAACGAAGCGGGGAGAACCTCAAGAAAAATGTAATTATCAGCAAGAAGCCGGGTCAAGCACTTTCTTTGCCCATAGTTTCTGGGTTTCGTGTTGCAGCTTCGTTGAGTCAACTTTCACGTCCCTGAGAAGCCCTTCGATGGCTTTGGCAGGGTCGCCTTCAAACACCGGAAGGTCATTCTCAGCGCTCGCAACCCAGTTCATGATGGCTTCCTCTGCGGCTTTGCTCAGAGCTCCTCTTGCGTAGCCGAACCTCTTCGTCGCGGCTTCCCTGAACTTTTTCTTCAGTTGAGGGTCAATTTGCAGCCTGAGAGACATGTTGTATTACCGTAGTGCCATAAGCCTATGCCATTTATTTCTTTTCGGAGTCAATCGGATTCGAAGGAACGAAATGTGAAAACGGCACGGAGTAGAAAGTGAGGTTGACGAATCTTGCCGCTCAAGGGGAGAAAGGAGGAGAGAAGGCTGAGCGGAATTAGAAGGAATCTAATCCCTAAGCAAGATTCGCCTCACTCTGAATAACCCTTTCGCTCGTGAATGAATATAAGACGTATGAATCCAAAATCCACATTCAGGTTAATCCTTCGCTGGCTTCTTCCTTCTCCTCAAAACGAGCACCACAGCAACAACAGCCAGCGCCAGCGCAACAGCCGCAACCGCGACCACAATGTGTACATCCACAGCCGTTGCCTTCGGCGGCGCAGCCGGACTCTGCATCAGCGGAAAACGGTCCATATTCAGCGGGTCAATGACGTACGCCGTATCCCCAACGCCGTCTCCGTTGGCGTCCGTTCCCATGTAGTCGCTCCAGAAATTTCCCCGCTTGCCGTTGTCCCACGTGTGAACCTCCTCGGTCGTGTTGAAGTCGACGCAGACGCATCCGCTCAGCTGCCGCAGGTTGTCCACGAAGCAGTTCTCGGCGAGGACGACGCCTGTGGGTATGTTTCCAGGCTGGTTCGAACCGAAGTAGACGCCGTTCTTGTTGTCCGCCACATAGTTCTCCGTGATGGTGTTGTCGTTGCCCGACAGCAGGATGCCCACGATGCAGTCCGTTATCGCGTTCCCCGTCACCGTGTTGCCCCGCGTCCAGAGGTACATGCCGATGCTGAAGTTCTTGATATTCAGGTTCCTCACCGTCAACCCGTCAATGGCGTTCGACACGGTGTCGATGCCAATGGACCACAACTCGGTGTCGCCCGTGGGCGTCTGGTTCGGCCCTTCCCCGATGATCCACAGCGTCTGCGAACCATTGTACGGTCCCATGAGCGTGTGCCCAGCGCCGTCGATGACTATACCGCCCTTCTCCACGACCAGCTCCGCGTAAACGTCGCCGGTGAAAGTGTACGTGTCCCCACTCCGCTGAATCGCCGCCGAAGACGGATCAACTGAGCCGTCGGACCTGATGCGCACCCGCTGCCTGGGCATCTCGGCGCCCGCTTGCTCAGTCAGCATCAAGGCTAAACATATCATCACAACGACAACGAAGACCGCAGGGATACGCTTATGCCTGTTCACGTCAGTCAACCTCGGCAGACCTGCCGCCTGAACCATTCTCAAGCCAGTTCCGAGACTTAAACGCTGTCTTCCCCACCACCTTGAACTTCAGGCAGCCCTCGTACGGACACATCTCCACACACCGAAGGCACAGGATACACTGCGAAGTCGTCACATCACCGCCCTTCTTCTCATACACCTCGGTCACCTGCGTCGGGCAGACACGCTTGCAGACGCCGCACTTCGTGCATTTCTCCTCCGTCTTGTCCAGCTTCACCCCCGACACCCACTTGAACGGCGGAAACCGGTTGAACAAGGCAATCAACCCACCGAGCGGGCAGATGCGACACCAGGAACGGCGGACGAAGAACGCAGCCACGGTAACCACGATGAGAATGAAAAGGTTCAGCGACGTGATGTACTGCCCAAGCTGCCAGAACGCCCCCGTCGTCGGGCCAAACGTCCACTCGGGCTTCATCACGCCCAACCCAGTCTGCAGAACGGCGCAGAGCGGCTTCATGGGGCAGAACTGGCAGAAAGGCGCCGAGAAGTAGGTGGTGATGAACCCGCCGTTCTCGGTCCCTGGCACAACCTGCGCGCCGACGATGGCTTGCGACGCGAAGAGCACGCTCAGAATCAGCATCAACGCCAAGATGACGTAACTGAGCTGATGAAACCTAGCGTTGAAGCCGGGGCTGAGGTTCCGGTGCTTAATCCGCACCGCCTTCCGCAGCCTCGTTATCAAATCCACGTACAACCCGAACGGGCAGACCCAGCCGCACCACCACCTGCCAAGCAGCACAGACGCCAAGACGACGATGCCCACGACTACGGCTAGCCGCTCCAAACCCGTCCAGACGTAATCCACACCCCAGCCTCTCCCCGCGTTCCAGAACGGAAAAATGTACACCTGCAACTGCCACAGCGGACACGTCACCGTCCTGCCGCAAGGGTACCAGCAGCCGAAGGCGGGAATGGGCAACCCGTCAGGCATAGGGCTGAGAGAACCCGCCCCCAACAGAAACTCATGCGGCGCAATCTGCTCCGCCGGAACAGGTATGTTCTGGTGGTCGATGAACGCGCCGAAGAAAATCAAAAACACGAACGCAATCTGCACGAACAGCCTGAGCGAGGAAACCTTGCGGGTCTTCACCCGAGTGCCCACAGCGACGGCGGTCACAGCAATTCCAACCGCCACTGTCGCCAACGCCAGAACCGTCCAG
This sequence comes from Bathyarchaeia archaeon, assembly GCA_041946875.1. Lineage (GTDB taxonomy): Archaea > Thermoproteota > Bathyarchaeia > Bathyarchaeales > Bathycorpusculaceae > JADGNF01. The sequence continues at coordinate 7,446 of JBHGBG010000028.1, read as the reverse complement.
TTGGTCTTGAACGGCGGCAGCGGACGCGGAGTCGCCGTTGGCCCAGCCGGGTTAGGGTCCGTGACGTTCGCATAGAGCCGGTCGCTTATGTGCCCGTAGATGGGGAAGATGTTCCAGAAACCCGCCATATCCAACTGCTGCGTGACCTCGAACAGCCCCGTTTTGTTGTCGGGGACCACGTACTGGTCAACCCAAGTGTAGTCGGGGCGCGTGAAAGTCACGCGGATGGTGAGGTTGTCCTGCGGGGGACAAATCACGCCCGTCACCGTGACGCTTTCGCCTATGTTCACCTGCGTCCGGCTGATGTTCGCGGTGATACAGGGTCCGTAACAAGGCAAGGGCTTGTCGTCTGAGACAATAAGTCCATAAGCCTCATCCTCGTCCGCGCCAGCGGACATGGTCAACGATGCCACGACGAGGACGGCTGTTAAGAGAAGCAACCTGGAGTGCCTATTCATTCCTCATCTCCTTGCAACCGATGCTGCCAACGCCGCCACTCATCCACGATTGTGCGCAACAAAACATTTCCTTGGACGGCTTAAAAATGTTAACCGAAAAGACCCGTCGCCCAGCCGCTGACGCAGTTGACCTGCCCAGGGTCGAAAAGGACGAAGAGGCATCTGTCAGCGGATACTCTCGTTCTGCGTCCAAGGCAACGTCCCTCACGCGTATCCATGCACACGGAGACTATTAGCTCTCGCTGGAGAACAAACCGTTCCACTCGGAGAACCATGCGCCACCGGCGTGGGCGTGGCTATGTCACGCTTAAATACTGCCTGAACAGAAGACTGGTTATGGGCTATCGACCACAAGTCCGAACACGCCGAGAGAACCGAGGACTCCAGAAGTCTCCGCACGAGAAGGCGAAAGCCAAACGCCAGAAACACCCCGCCAACGGCAGGTACGCACCCGAAGAAGAACCTCCAGCTTCTGTGGAAGAGACAGCAGAAAAAACCCTGACCCGTCTCGAAAAACTGGGCAACCAGACTTTCGCCCTGTCGCCGTTCAGCCAGTACTTCGACGACTGGCTCCTGAACCTCAGGCAGGTCCTCGCCGAGTTCGAAGCCACCCCGGGCGTTACTGCGGATGAGGGTTTTGTGAAGGCGCGGACACAGGTGTTCACCGATGTGGAGCGGGAACTCGCCCAAAGAAGAATCACAGAGGCAGCCCTCGTCGAATCGGCGAAGGCGCTGTCCGACGCCAACCACAAGCTCGTGGATATTGATGCGAACTACGCGGCACAGACGCGCGAGTTCAGCGCCAAGCGGAACGCCGAAGTGGAACGCCTGACTAAAGCCGTCCATGACTTGGAGGAAGAGGTTGAACGCATCAGCCAGACAAAAACGAGCTTCTTCGGCCTCACTAAAAAAGCCAAGGAAAAGAAAGCCGCCGACGCTGCCCAGAGGCTGAACTCCGCCAAAGCACAGCTCGAGGTGGTGCTGCAGAACTTCACGGTCGAACAGGAGAAGCTGCATGACGAGTATGAGAAAAAGAAGCAAGCCGTCATGGAGCAGGTGAGGCAACTGGAGAAGGAGCTGGAGCAACTGGAGACTGACTCTTCGCTTGAAGCGAGGCGCAAGGCGTGCGGAGCTCTGGCTGAAGCGGTGAAGGGGTTGCTCCAGAGAAGAACGGTGGCCGCACAGTGAGCCAAGCTGCATGGTCATTCTGCTTTTTTCACCGTGAAATCATCGGGTAGGGGATAAACGGCATTTATATGTACCTCTTCCCCATTCAACTAAACATCAACCGCTCTAACTGGGTGTGGAATCTGACCGACTCGAAGAAAAAAGAACCATCTCTCGCGTTCGGAGGACAAGCCCTCATAGAAGGCATCATGATACGCAGCCGAATGCACATGGTTATGTGCGTCCGAAAACCCAGCAAAGAAATTGTCACAAACGTGGAGAAAATCCGCCCCGCCTCCGAGAAGTACAGGGCGTTGGGCGTGCCGTTTATCCGAGGCATCGTCGCCATGGTTGAAAGCCTCTACCTCGGAATCAAAGGCCTCATCTTCTCCGCCAACACCGCGTTCGAAGGCTTGGAAGGCGAGGGCGAGGAGAAAATCGAGTTCAGCTGGAAAGAGCTTTCTCTGGTCGCCTTGGGCGTGGTCGGCATTACAGCGTTCTTCTTCGTCGTGCCCTTCCTGCTGGCTACTTGGCTGAACCTGTCAGGCTTAGTCTTCAACGTCATCGAAGCTGCCATCCGGCTGACGATGTTCGTACTCTACTTGGCTGTCATCTCTCTGTGGAGTGAATTCCGCAGAGTCCTCATGTACCATGGCGCCGAACACAAAGCCATAAACGCATACGAAGCAGGCGTCCCCATGGACGTCGAGAACGTCAGGCGATACTCGCGGCTACATCCCCGCTGCGGGACCAGCTTCCTCTTCATCGTCCTCATCATCAGCATCGTCCTGTTCTCGATTATGCCGAACTGGGGCTTTTACGTCAACCTGGCGTACCGCATCGCGCTCATCCCCGTCATCGCAGGCATCTCTTACGAGCTGCTCCGCCTCAGCGGCAGGTACAAGGACTCACCCGTCACAAAGGTTCTGGTGGCGCCTGGCTTGCTGTTCCAGCGGCTGACGACGAAGGAGCCGACCGACGACATGCTTGAGGTGTCCATCCAAGCGGTTACAGAGGTCCACAAGCTCAACTGTCCGCAGCCACAAGAGCAGTCGCCGACTGTCTAAGCCAATGAATGCTTCTCACCGCGCACTGTCGCAGAGCGTTTTGTGGGATTGTGCACAGATTCTTAAAGAATCATACCCTTAACTGAGTACCTACCGCGATTGCGAGTTTGGAGACAAGAGAAGGTAGCCTCTCTTCTCTTTCTCAGCAAATATTGGTGCGTTACATGATGTCGCCGTCCCCTAACATCTAAGTCTAATACGAGCTTGTTGAAAATCGCGCCTGAAAGAGTTGAGACAAATCTTTAATAGTTTTTTATCACATAGCGAAGTCAGTTTGGCGAGAGGCGAGATAAAGCCATGAAGAAGCGACTAGCAGTCTTAGTCACTGTACTTCTAATCTTACCGACCTTGTACCCTTCTTGTTCTCCAGTCAGCGTGTCAGCCGCCGGTTCCACTATCATAACACTGAACCCGACCGCAGATTCCTACGTGAACTCCGCCGACCCTGGAGCCAACTACGGCAGTGCAACCAGCCTCTATGTCGGCGCTAATGCAGAACAAGACTACGCGTATATGAAGTTCGACCTAGCCACAGTTCCTGCGGGCGCCAACATCATGTCAATAAGCCTCGGCGTTTACCTTTCAGGAATCTACGGAAGCATCTCTATTAGCCCAGCCGACACAATCCGCGCATACATCTGCCCAAGCTCTTGGACGGAAGCAGGAATCACTTGGAACAACAAACCGGATTTTCAGTGGCCTCTGGGCGCTTGGGCCTTCACCGATTTTGCCATCTTCTTTAACTATAAGACATGGGAGGCAACCGGAATGAAGCTCTGGCTACCAAGCGACACGGTAACGCTAGCACTGAAGTTCGAGAGCAAAACGGGCGACGGCCAGGCTATTTTTGAGTCGAGAGAGGGCACCCACAAGCCACTGTTGACAATTGAGTATACTCTCTCACCTATACTTTCCAGCTTCAACCAACAATTTGAAACCAACACTGTGAAAAGCGTCTATCCTTCTGATGTCCCACAGAAGCCCTTGGGCTGCGCCGCCGCGATGGTGAGCGACTGGCTCGCATCCGCCTTCGTCACCTCCAAACTCCAACATTACACGGAAGGGTTGGACACCGACAGCAACTTCGTCGACCAGACTTCGGGCGAAGCCCAAGGAGCCGCAGGCATAGGAATCATCAGCTTCGGAGGCCCAATAGTGAACCCCATCGTGAAACGCGCCGAAAGCAGCGGCACAGCCGAAGCGGACAGGTCACCAATCAAGTTCTTCAGCGACGGAGGCACGTTCTACTTCCAACACTCCGACGGCACGGCCATCGCCAACGCTGACCTCCCCGTCTCCGTCATCAACAACAACCAAGACATGTTCGTCATAGAAACCTACAAAGACGCGGCTGGAAGGTACATGATGCTCTGCTACGGCTTCGGCTGGAAAGGCACCTACGCCGCTGGAAAATACTTCAACAGCGTACTCTACCCCAACCTGGAAACGCAGAACTTCAGCTGGATTGTCGTCAAGTGGGAGGACACGAACGGCGACGGCTTCGTCAACAACCCAGCCGACGGCGACACCTACACTGTCATCGCATCAGGAATCTAAATCCCTCTTTCTCTTTTCGCTTGAATGAGACTTGGACAGCGCAGCCACAACGATGCCATTCTACCTGACTATAGAACTTGCAAGAAGTCGAAGACAGTTTGAACTCATCTGCAGTAGAGATGCGGTCTATCGACGTGGCGTGCAATCAGGGAAAGGAATCAGTGACAAATCTTAAAAACTCAAAACGACCAATAGTCACACACGAGACTAGGAGAGAGACAATATTGGAAATCAAAAATAATAGAAGTCTTTATGCAACTCTTTTGACCCTGATGTTAGCAGTATCTGCATTCGTAGCCGTTGCACCATATGTAAGCGCTGCTGTAATGCCACCGATAACTTTCAACGTGTTTGCATACATTAGCGCTGTGCCAAGCCCAATTGGCGTTGGTGAAACCGCGCTCGTTACCTTCCGCATCGACCAGCCACTAATGGGTGCCCTCGAAAGAATCGGACACGCCAACGGCACCACGGTCACAATCACCAAGCCCGACGGCACGACTGAAAACAAAGGACCCTTCTCACTCGATTCAACCAGCTCCGGATGGATGACCTACACGCCCACTCAGGCAGGTACGTACTACTTCCAGTTTCATTTTCCACAACAGGGTCCTTACTGGGTGAACACGACTTTCCCCACCAACACTCAGACTCTCGTAACATATCTTGCTGACGACAGCGAGAAAGTGCCGCTCGTTGTACAACAACAACCAATACAAGGCTACGACAAGTCTCCGCCATTGCCCACAGGCTACTGGACTCGCCCAATAAACGCCGAGAACAAAGGCTGGTGGCAAATGGCAGACAACTGGCTTTTGCCCGCCTACGACAGAACAAGCCGCAGCTTCGCAGGCTCAACAGCCTTCGCACCATACACTAGTGGACCGCAAAGCGCCCACATACTCTATGCAAAACCCATCGTTCCTGGAGGGCTGGCAGGTGGAAGACTCGGCGACATAAGCTACTACACAGGCATCTCATACGAGCAATACTTTGACCCACTAGTGCTTCAAGGCACAGTCCTCTATGCTGAGCATGGTCCAACTTCTTCAGCGCCCTCATACGGCACTCGCTTCTTCAATCTCTACACTGGAGAAGACTATCCGCTGATGTATTTCAACAACACAGGCGTTTCCTTCGCACTAGTCATAAACATCGACACACCAAACGAACACGGTGCACTGCCCTACCTCGTAGTTTCAAGCGGAGACAACTGGCTATGGTACGAAATGCTACCCAACATGCAAGGACCACCAAGACTGCGATTCACCCTTTCAGGAATGACTGGCCTAACGAACCCCTCAGCCGTAGCGTTCGGTCCAAACGGTGAATACCTCAGCTGGACAATGGGTGGAGACGCAACAAGCAAATGGATAGCCATGTTCAACTCAACACGAGCAGTGCTCGGACCTGGATACCTGACACCCGGAAGCATCGCCACCTGGAGTCCATCCGGAACCGTCAACGCCTCACGCCGCCTGAACGAAGGCTCAGGAGCAGTGCCGACAGCAGAACTAGCCGCCGCCGAGTCCAGAAGTCATTCGAAGATAATGGGCATCGAATACAACGTGACAGTACCCCGCGTACCTGGCGTTGACAACATCATCGGTACTTCCTTTGCCGTAGCCGGAACCGGCTTGGTCAACTACGAAGAAGGTTTACTCTTAACAGGCTTTGTTGACAGCACCAGATTCCCGCTGGTCTACGCAGACGTCGGCTATGACATCGGACAAATCCTCAAGAGCCGAACCCCTGATGGAACATACCCTGCATCAATCACCCACCTCTTTGCGAAGAACAACACGATGATCCACGACATCCACAACCGCTACAGCGCTAACCTTCTCGACGGAACCTACGTCAGATATGATGAGGGCGAAGAAGTCTACTACGCTTTTGATGCGAGAACCGGCGCGGTGAAATGGCAGACTACCCCCATAAACAACGCTTGGGCAGTGTTCACCAGACAATACCACATCGCTTATGGAAAGGTAGTGACATGCGGCTTCGACGGGCACGTGCGCTGCTTCAGCCTCACCAACGGCGCGTTAGTGTGGGACTACTATAAGGGTAGCGCGGGCTTTGAGAACGCCTACGGAACCTACCCAGAATACGCAGGATTCACAATCGCTGACAACACAGTCTACACCACCGCAGATGAACACTCATCCGACGGAGTTCTGTGGCGAGGAGCAAACCTCTGGGCAATAAACATGGACACAGGCAACCTGACATGGAAGGTCAACGGAATGTACCGCCACCCAGTGGTCGCAGATGGCATTCTCATTGCACTCAATTCCTACGACGGTCAAGTGTACGCTTTCGGCAAGGGCCCAAGCAAAACCACTGTGTCAGCACCGCAGACCGCGGTACCTAAAGGCACCGCCGTCATGTTGACAGGTTCAGTTACCGATCAATCTCCAGGATCAAAGGACACGCCCGCAATCTCTGACGACAGCATGAGTGCATGGATGGAATACCTGTATATGCAAAAAGTCTTGCCGGCTAACGCAAAAGGAGTACCAGTGAAGCTCACGGCAGTTGACCCTAACGGCAACACCCAAGAAATCGGCACCGTCACAAGCGACGCGTCGGGTAACTTCGGTTTCGCATGGACCCCGCCAGTCGAAGGCACCTACAAGGTCATGGCCACGTTCGCAGGCTCCAACTCCTACGATAGCTCATCTTCAACAGCCTACTTCGTGGTCAGTCCAGCCGCAGCCGCCGCACCACAACCCACTTCAGCTCCGACAGCCGCTCCAACAGCTCCACCGACGGTAGCGCCAACTGTGGCGCCGACAGTCACGCCGACGGTCTCGCCGACTGTGGCTCCACCACCCGAGGCACAACCCTCAACCGACATCTACATTATCGCAGCCGCCGTAGTCATCGTGGTCGTCGTTGTTGCAGTGGCAGCAGTGTTCCTGAGAAAACGTAAGTAAAAACACTCCTTCCCCTTTTTCTTCTTTGTAAAGAACTGCAGTGACGATAAAACTGGATTGAAGGGATTCTGGCAGTTTTCACTTCAAAAGCGGCACTGCAATATGGGCGTCATAATCATAGCTCCAACAATTCTCCTGCCCAGCATCCTACCAAAACTGGCCAGTAATCTGATTAAGAATGAAATGAAGTGGTGCAGGGGTGGGATTCGAACCCACGAACGCCTACGCGATAGGGTCCTAAGCCCTACTCCGTTG